>JAGBIR010000195.1 GCA_017934845.1 Alistipes sp.
AAGCGGCATTTGAAAAATCGAGCGTCGAGCGATAGTGCGCCTGAAGGATAAAGAAACGAATAGTCATAGGCGAATATGGCTGCTCCAACTTGGGATGCTCGCCATTGAAGAGCTGCTCCATAGTGATGAAGTTGCCGTACGACTTACCCATCTTCTGTCCATCGATGGTAATCATATTGTTATGCACCCAATAGCGAGCCGAGTCCTTGCCCAAAGCGGCCGTAGCCTGTGCAATCTCGCACTCGTGGTGGGGGAACATCAAGTCCATACCGCCACCGTGGATATCGAACTGCTCGCCAAGATACTTGCACGACATAGCCGAGCACTCCATATGCCAGCCGGGGAAACCGTCTGACCAGGGCGAGGGCCAACGCATAATATGCTCGGGCGAAGCCTTCTTCCACAGCGCAAAGTCGAAAGAGTTGCGCTTATCGCTCTGGCCGTCCAGATCGCGTGTATTGGCAACGATGTCGTCGAGGTTACGTCCCGACAACTTGCCGTAGTGATAATCCTTGTTATACTTCTCGACATCGAAATATACCGAACCGTTTGACTCATAAGCATAGCCTGCATCGAAAATGCGCTTTACGAACTCAATCTGCTCGATGATGTGGCCCGATGCATGGGGCTCAATTGAGGGCGTAAGGACATTCAACTGCTCCATAGCCTTATGGTATCGCTCGGTGTAGTAATGAGCAACCTCCATAGGCTCCAGCTGCTCCAAGCGTGCCTTCTTTGCAATCTTATCCTCTCCCTCGTCGGCGTCGTGTTCCAAGTGACCTACGTCGGTGATGTTGCGCACATAGCGCACCTTGTAGCCCGACGCTTTAAGGTAACGGAACATCAGGTCGAAAGTAATCGAGGGGCGAGCGTGTCCCAAATGGGGATCGCCATATACGGTAGGGCCGCAGACATACATACCCACGCGGCCTTCATTGATTGGCTCAAACACCTCCTTGCGGCGAGAGAGCGTATTGTAAAGAACAAGTTTTGATTCCATATCTAAAATTATTTTTCGCAAAGATACACAGCCAAACGCAGAATTCAAAATTAAGAATTCAAAATTTGGTTGTAAACAACCATCTTCTTTTATTTTGCACTTATCGGGCAGCACAAAAGCCCGCAAACGCAATCGGCTACTGCCCCACCCGGGAGCTATTTGTTCAACAATTTTTCGTAGGCCAAGCGGCGGCTCTCGATAACCACATCGCCGCAATAGGTGTAGCCTAAAGAGCCGATCATTTTTTGCATTATCACGTTGTCGGGATGGGTGTCGATTCGCATCGAACTTACGCGCTCGGCAGCCATCGTTTCGGCAGCCCTCATAAACTGCTTTGCAAAGCCCATTCCAACAAATATCTCCGAGACGCAAAGTCGGTGAATAACAGCATATTCGCCTTGAGTGAGCCACTCGCCGCCGGTAATGTCGTCATAGGCCTTTTCGCCCGTAAAAATCACTGCGCCATAGGCCAGAATTTCAGCACCCATACAGAGTATCATACCTACCCCATTTTCCACATCCTGCACGATGCTCTCACGATTGGGGTAGCCCCTTTGCCACTGGTCGATTCCGGCCTTGCCCAAACGCTTAGAAGCGTGGGCGACAATCTCTGTTACACGGTCGATATCGGCCGTTGTTGCGTGTCGAAATATCATAATTCAAATGTTAATGTTAAAATCAAATGGTAACAATCAAAACAGAGGGCAACCGGCCCTAAAAAGCCATCATTCCAAAGGGTATCTGCCCCACCCTAAAAGGCATCCAAAATCACGCCCCAAAGTCCTCCTCAAAGGGTATCAGCCCCTCCTCAAAAAGCTATCAACTAAAAAAGGGCAACCGCGGCATCAGATATCTTAATCCTCCCCCTTGGCTACCCTCGTTGATGGTTGAGCTACCGAGATTCGAACTCAGAATAACAGAACCAAAATCTGCTGTGTTACCGTTACACCATAGCTCAATCGTTGCTCGTAAGCGGATGCAAAAATAATGTAAAAATTTGAAATCGCAAAATTTATCCTCCGAAAGTTATTGCAAGTGACAATATTAGTGATTGAGCAACGTTTCGCTAAAAAAAACAATATTTTACGGACATTATAACTTTACGACACAATGCTACATTGCGCAGTCCGATTTTGTGGATTGAATTTTGAATTTTGAAATCGATAACGTATCTTTGTCCGATTATATATATAATATATAAAACTGAATTAACTAATAGAATTTACGATATTATGAATTTTAATCGTTGGGACAGAATCACAGGCTGGGTGGTGTTTGCTATTGCCGCCCTAACCTACCTGCTCACTATGGAGCCCTCGTCGTCGCTGTGGGACTGCGCCGAGTTCATCGCCACATCCTACAAACTTGAGGTGGGTCACCCGCCCGGAGCTCCACTCTTTATGCTCATGGCACGCATCGCTACGATGTTTGCACCATCGTCATACTATGTGCCTCACATGGTCAACGGTATGAACTGCTTGGCAAGTGCCTTTTGTATCCTCTTCCTCTTTTGGTCGATAACCCACCTTGCACGTCGCATCTTCTCGGCTGCAGGTCGTACTTTCGGCGATAAGGAGAAGATTGCCGCGTTGGGCGCCGGTGCAATAGGTGCTTTGGCCTACACTTTTACCGATACATTCTGGTTTTCGGCTGTCGAGGGTGAGGTTTATGCCCTCTCGTCGATGTTTACGGCATTGGTTGTTTGGTTGATGCTCAAGTGGGAGGAACAGGCCGACGAGCCTCACTCGGCGCGTTGGATTATCCTCATTGCCTATCTGATGGGACTCTCTATCGGTGTGCATATCCTCAACTTGCTGACCATTCCTGCATTGGTGTTCGTATATTACTTCCGCAAGTATAAAAACATCACCCTCAAGGGCGTTATATACGCGACACTTATCGCGTTGGCTATTTTGGGCTTTATCAACGGCATAATTATCCCCTATACGGTGTATATTGGTGCTATGGTCGATGTATTCTTCGTCAATACGTTGGGCTTGCCCGTTAACTCGGGAATTGTAGTCTTTGCACTCGCGACACTCGGTGCGCTCTTCTACGGCATTTGGCGTACGCACAAGACGGGCCATAAGGTATGGAACTTGTTGTTGCTCTCGACATTTATGATTTTGGTCGGCTTCTCATCGTATGCTACCGTAACGTTTCGTGCCGTGGCAAACCCGCCGATGAATAGTAACAACCCCAACAACCCGCACGCACTGTTGGCCGTATTGAACCGCGACCAGTATGGAGCGCGTCCGTTGCTCTATGGCCCCTATTATTCATCTCCGATTGACGACTACGAGGAGGCCGACGTCTATTACTACGACAAGCAGGATGGTCGTTACAACAAGGCTACGCGTCTGACGGGTTACACCTATCCTTCTCAATTCCAGCACTTCTTCCCCCGCCTTTGGAATAACTACAAGGGCGAGGCGGCCTATAAGCCGTGGGCAGCCTACCGCACAAAGGTCGATTTCCTGCGTGACGAGAATGGCGAAATCATGCGCGACGAGCAGGGTAAGGCACTGCGTGGCGAGGTATTGGATTATGGCCGCACGGTTTATGACCCTACAACGGGCGAGACCTTTACAGAGCCTACGTTTGGTGAGAATCTATACTACTTCTTCACCTACCAGCTCAACTATATGTACTGGCGATACTTCCTATGGAACTTTGTAGGTCGTCAGGACGATGTTCAGGCCGGCGACGAGACAATCTCACACGGCAACTGGCTATCGGGCATAAAGGCTCTGGACGAAGTATATCTCGGCCCGCAGGATAATCTGCCACGCGAGATGGCCGAGAATCCGGCACGCAACACCTACTTCTTCCTGCCCTTCCTGCTCGGTTTGATTGGTCTGTTATACCATTTGAACCGCGATCAGCGCAACTTTATCGTTGTGATGTGGCTGTTTATAATGATGGGTATAGCTCTGGTTGTCTATTTCAACACATCGCCCAACGAGCCTCGTGAGCGTGATTACGTTTATGCCGGATCGTTCTATGCCTTCTCAATATGGATTGGATTGGGCGTGCTGGCTATTTACGAATTCTTGGCATATCTCTTCCGCCGCGACAACCGCAACATTGCAGCAGCCGCTACCGCAGTATGCTTGGTAGTGCCTACCATACTTGCTGCTCAGAACTGGGATGACCACGACCGCTCGGGCCGTACCTATGCGCGCGATGTGGGTTACAACTATTTGATGTCAACACCCAAGAATGCCATCATCGTCAACTATGGCGACAACGACACCTTCCCCTTGTGGTATAATCAGGAGGTTGATGGCGTGCGTCCCGACGTAAGAATTATGAACTCAAGCTATTTGAGTGGCGATTGGTATATCGACGAGATGCGTACGGCAGCCAACGACGCACCGCCCGTACCATTTAGCCTACCTCCCAGCAAATATACCTACGTTAACGACGTGCTGCCCATCCGCGAGCGCATTTCGCGTACGGTAACTCTGCGCGAGTTGATGGACTTCATCGCCAGCGAGGATGACGCAACGAAGATTCGTATGATCGATGACTCCTATATGGATTATGTTCCGGCACGCAGCATCGCTCTGCCTGTAAATAAGGATAACGCCATCGCTGCCGGCATTGTCAAGGAGGAGGATCGCGACAAGATGGTCGATACGGTATATATCAACATCTCGAAGCGTAAGACCTCGCTCGAGAAGAACGAGATGATGTTATTGGATATGCTCGCAACGTTCGACTGGAAGCGACCTATCAGCTTTACACAGGTTTATATGTTGCAGGATTTCGGTCTGCTCAACTATTTGCAGTTCGATGGCTACGCCTATCGTCTGGTACCTATCCTTACACCCTACGAGTCGTCGTGGGACATAGGCCGCATCGACACCGACGTTACCTACCCGCTGCTCACCGAGACCTTCCGCTATGGTAATCTTGCCGACGAGGATGTTTTGGTTGACCACTTTACGCAATATAACATTGGCGCATCGAAGGCTCGCGAGAGCTTTGCCCGCGTAGCGCGCCAGATGGTATTAGAGGGTCGCAACGAGGAGGCTCTGACGCTTCTCGACCGCGGTTTGGAGGTCTTCCCCATCGAGAAGATTCGCTTCACCGATGCCAACACATACCCCTTCATCGAGACCTACTATGCACTGAAGGAGTACGAGAAGGGTGACGCACTGATGCAGGCATATATCGACAATCTGATTGAGTACATAGAGTATTACCTCCTGTTCGACGGCATGAAGGCCAACCTCGTAACCAAGCAGATTACCGACCGTATGGATTCGCTTCAGGAGTTGTACTTCTTGGCGGCTTACTCGGGTCGCGACGATATTGTACGCGAGCTGAATGACTACTACCGCACGTTCGGTTATACCGACGAGGAACTTATCATCCCGGGCAGCGATGCCGATGAGTTGATGGATGCTCCCGTGGTTGAGATGTAACATATGTAATCAAATAATTATAACCAAAACCCAAAATTTAACATTATGAGATTCTTTTTAAGTTTAATCACCTTGTTGACGATAGCCTCTTCAGCTTCGGCTCAGTGCTGGAGTGACTTGAAGGCGGCTGCCGAGTCAAACAAGGATTTCGCTTCCTACCCCACAGCCGTTCTGTTGGACGACACCAAGGTAGATGTAGCCGCTACTGGCTCTGGCGCATTTACAATTCACCGCATCGTGGCAATTCAGAACAACGAGGGCGCATTGGCAAACCGTGTTTTGAAGTACGACTACGACCCTTTGACAGCCTTTGCAGAGTTTGCCGAGGTTACCATCTACCGTGCAAACGGTCAGGTCGATAAGCTCGACGTTAAGAAGGCTTACGACTACGCTGCTCCCGCACGCGCAATCTATTGGGGCGCACGCCAGATTATGATCGAGGTGGGTGCGTTGGCCGTTGGCGATGTTATCGACTACACCATCTCAAAGAAGGGCTTTACCTATGCTCTGCTTACAGCTCCCATCGAGGAGGAGGATCGCTTCATTCCCCCTATGCGTGGCGAGTTCTACGATATCGTACCCTTCTGGGTTGATCAGCCTACTGTTAAGAAGGTTTATACGGTAAGCTACCCCAAGGATAAGGATGTACAGTATGAGTTCTATCAGGGCGAGTGCCGTTCATCGATCCGTTTGGCCGGCGACCGCAAGGTAATGTCGTTTACGATGGAGAACATTCTCCCCTTCAAGAAGGAGAAGAATATGGTTGACCTATTCGACGTTGCTCCAAAGCTTATGATGTCATCTACTCCCGAGTGGAAGGATAAGTCGCTCTGGTTTAATGGCGTTAACGAGGATTACGGTAGCTTCGAGCCTACACCCGCAGCCCAGAAGAAGGTTGACGAGTTGCTGGCAGGCGTAACCGACGAGATTGAGCGTATCTCGATTCTTACCCACTGGGTTGCCGATAACATCCGTTACTCGGGTATCTCTATGGGCAAGGGCGAGGGCTACACGCTCCATAACACCGAGATGAACTTCACCGACCGTTGCGGCGTATGTAAGGATAAGGCTGCGCTCCTTATCTCGATGCTCCGAATGGCTGGTCACGAGGCTCACCCCGCAATGACAATGGCAGGCTCACGCATCGAGACAATCCCCGCCGACCACTTCAACCACTGCGTCGCTGTTGTTAAGCTCCAAAATGGTACTTACATTCCTTTGGATCCCACATGGGTCCCCTTCAACCGCGAGATTTGGTCAAGTGCCGAGCAGCAGCAGAACTATCTTCCGGGTATCCCCGAGGGTTCTGACCTCTTGCTCTCACCCGTATCGGCTCCCGAGAATCACTACTTGAAGATTCACGCTACAACAGCCGTTAACGAGGCCGGAACACTCACAGGCGAGTACACCGTAATGGCCGAGGGTCAGTCTGACGCAGCCGTACGTCGTCCCTACCTTCAGGGTTATGCCGAGCGTGTTATGCGCGCATTGGAGAGCGAGTTAATGAACGTATCGCCCGAGGCTCGCATCCTCAGCGTTAAGGCTAACGATCCTAAGAACTATCAGGCTGCGCCTATCAAGATGACTATCCGTTTCGAGATTCCTAACTACGCAACCGTAGCTGACGGCATGATTATCGTTAAACCTTTGGTTTACAACAATCTCTACAACGGTGTTCGTACATTCTTGCGCGTTGATACATCGGTTGAGCAGCGTCAGTATGCGTTCAAGGACTCTTGCTCACGCCTTATCGAGCTAAAGGAGACAATGACTCTTCCTAAGGGTTATGTTGCATATGGCCACGTTCAGGGTAACGGCACAGGCGGTAGCAATGTTACAAAGTTCGACTACACATTCTCAACCCAAGACAACACCCTTAGCGTAGAGCATAGCCTTGCACTCTACAAGCGCGTTTACGAGGCCGAGGATTGGACATCATTCCGTGGCGCAGTAAACAATTATAAGGAGCAGGCAGAGAAGAGTTACATATTTTATGAAAAGAGATAATTTACGATGAAAAAATATATATTGATCATTGCTGCGCTTTTGGCCGTATGGAGTGCCGGCGCACAGACCGATGCTACGCTCGACAAGGTTTCAGAGACCTTTACACTCAACGAAGATGGCAGCATCGAGCAGAACTATCAGAAAGTAATGCGTTTTCACACGCACTACTCATTCTTCTCACTCTTCGGTGAGACCTTTGTGGTTTACAACCCCGAGTATCAGGATTTGAAGATCAACCACTGCTACACCATTCAGAAGGATGGTACAAGAGTGGATGCTCCGGCAAACGCTTTCAATGAGGTATTGCCCCGCGATGCGGCAAATGCTCCCGCCTACAACCACCTTATCGAGATGGTTATTACGCACACAGGTTTGGAGTTGGGTGCAACCGTATATTTGGATTACACCATTACAACAAAGCCCGAGATGCAGTCAACACTCGATATCGACCGCACATTCTCGCAGCAGGGTGCCAACATCAAGGAGTACACCGTAAAGGTTAATCTTCCCGAGGGTAAGAAGCTCACTTGGAAGATGGCCGACTCGAATGTTAAGCCCGTTGTTAAGGGTAACTCTTACACTTGGACACTCCGCAACCTGCCCGCAGGTGCTGGTGAGCAGCTCGCAACAAAGAATGGCGAGGGCCTTCCACGCCTTACAGCTACAACAGCCGAGTCTTTGGCCGAGTCATTGGCTCCTATGACAATCGAAAGCCGCGAGCTCTGCCGTGTTGATCAGGCTCTGTTGACCGAGGCAAAGTGCGATGGCTGCAAGGCAAAGGCTATCCAGAACTATATCGTTAACGGTTTGGGCAGCAGCAACGTTAAGCCCGAGGCTGTTGGTTATCGTTTGCGTCAGTGTGGCGATGTTATGCAGTCGGCTTATGGCACAATGGCCGAGAAGGCTCGTGCTATGGCAAAGTTGATGCGCGCCGAGGGTCTCGATGCCGAGATGGTTGTCGTTATGCCAAAGAACGTTACTCCCAACGCAAAGAGCATTACAAACTACTTGGTTCGCTGGGATGGCGAGTTCTATGGCGTTGCACAGATGGGTACTGTAGATGTAGCATTGCGCGCCGATCGTGACGACATCTACACATTGGCAGGCGAGAAGATCGCAGTTGAGCCCAAAACTTTGACAGTAGAAAACTCTCTCGAGAACCACTACTCGGCAAAGTGTGTTGACGAGCTCACAATCTGCACTCTTAACCCCACAGAGAATGGTGTTGATGCTTGGCACTTGCCCGCATTGAACTCATCACGCAAGGAGAAGTGTGAGTTGTCTTCAGCTATCGACGAGAACGACACATACGTTATCGCACTCGATGGTAAGAAGTCGTTGACAGCCGACAAGAACATCGCAATCGCCAACAAGGCTGGTAAGGTTGCTATCTCAATCAAGAATGAGGCCGACAAGGTGGTTGTATCGCGTTCGATTTCACTCCCCAAGTCAACCTATACTGCAAAGGAGTATGCCGACCTTCGCAAGCTTATTCAGGCTTGGCAGAGTAAGGCCGGTCGCGAGGTTGTGATTACAAAATAGTTGCACGTCGCAACAAGCGCAAAGGTGCCATTTCCTTATGGATTTGGCACCTTTTTTTACCTAACATTACGAAGTATTCATGCACACAGCAATAATACCCCTCCCCTTCGGGACTCCCCCTATTTTAAGGGGAAAATTTTTCTTCACCATCCAAAAACATAGGGGGCTGTTACTATCCAGAATTCCGTCCCTAATATAGGGGAGATGTCCGTTAAGACCGAGAAGTATAACCGTTTCAAGCTATTTTTTGCATAACTTTTTATTCACTAACCGACTTTTGCAGGTAACCACATTTTAGGACGGCAATTTACTCGAATCGAGCTCTCAACAAAAAAAGATTAGCAGAACATCGTTCCACTAATCTTCAAAAAAATCTATATCATTTACACGTTCACAAGCACCTACACATTGTAATAAGTGCTATTTTACATCTTTACGATTCTATTTCAATCAATCTCTCTATCTTTCTCTCTATCTATCTTTCTTTCTTCTATCTTTCTATCTCCCCCCCCCTGCTCGGCAAACTATTTTTTATGCTTTGCTCTGATAGCGGTAGGCGTTCCACCGAGGAATTTCTTACAGAACTCGCCCAAGTGGCTCGACGATGCAAAGCCAAATTTATTGGCAATAAACTTAACCGGAGCATCGGTCTGGGTCAAATCGTACATAATATCATCCTTACGCGAGACCTTAATCCACGCACCCGGCGTAATGCCCGGATAGTAGCGACGGAAGATTACATTAAAGGTATTGATATCGTAGCCGCACAACTGTGCCAAATGATTCAAATTCTTCGCCTTGCCACGATTTCCCTCTACCATAGTACAGAAAGATTGACGCGAATCGAACAGGTTATAG
>JAGBIR010000196.1 GCA_017934845.1 Alistipes sp.
ATTCCCTCCAAACCTCCCTTTGACAAAGGGAGGCTATAAATTGGCTTGACGACATTTAGCGGATGATTTGCGACTACCAGTCTGCTTTTTTTATGCCCATAGGGCATCTATACTTACATTCCCTCCAAACCTCCCTCTGGCAAAAAGAATGTTAAAATCGAGAGAACAATTCCCTACCTGATAATCACCACATTAACGAATTTTACGCCTGCGAGGCGGTTGAGTTCCGAGGCGATAGAATCGCGGCGCAGGAAGAGTTCGTGGCGGATGGCACTCGACGTGATTCGGGCATACAAAACATACCGCTCGAGTCGCAGCTCGACGGTCGCCGCAGCGGCACGTTCGCCCACCACCTCGCGCCATGTCTCGGGCAGGCGTCCCTCGGCTATCTTCGCAGCTATATAGGGTTGCGAGAAGAACTCCTGCAACACATCGCCAATTGGCTGTGCATTAGTGCGTTTCATCGTTTGACGTCGCCTCCCTCGACCATAAACAGAGAGTAGTCGCGGCCGGCACGACCGAGGATTCCCTCCAAGCGCACCTTATTACAGTCGGTGATACAAATCTGGCCAAAATCGTCACCCGAAATCAGCGAAAGCAACTTCTCGACACGGCCCATATCGAGCTTATCGAACAGGTCGTCGAGCAGCAGAATAGGCTTCTCGCCAATGGCCTCGGCAACAAGGCGATACTGCGCCAGCTTGAGTGCAATCAAGAAGGATTTTTGCTGTCCCTGCGAGCCATATTTTCGAAGCGGATAGCCGCCAATGCGAAACACCACATCGTCACGATGCACTCCCGAGGTGGTAAACTGATTGACAATATCCCTTTCGCGCGAGCGCAGCAAAAGGTCACTCATAGGCATCTCGGCAAGTTCCGAGCGATAGGTCATCTCGACCTGCTCGCGATCATCAGCCAGCACTTTATAATACTCAGCCACAAGAGGTTGCATCTGCTCGATAATTCGGCGACGCACCTCGTAAACCCGCGTTGCATGCTCCTCCAACTGCATATCATAAATCTGCAACATCGACTCATCGGACGAAGTTTTCAGGAAGCGGTTACGCTCGGCCAGCACCGCATTATAACGCATCATAGATTGCAGGTAGGCCCTATCGATTTGCGAAATAAAACTATTCAGATAACGACGTCGCTCCTCGGCAGCATCGGTAATAAGTTCGCTATCCTGCGGCGAAACGATTACCACCGGGAAGCAACCCACGTGGTCGGCCAGACGTTCATACTCCTTGCCATTGCGCTTAAGAACCTTACCACCGCGGCGCGAAAACGAACAGTTGACCAGCTCGGCACGATCGTCGTCGGTAAGATACGATCCTTCGGTAACGAAGAACTCCTCGCCGTGATGCACACTCTGGCCGTCGGTCATCGTGAGCGCCGACTTCGACATCGACAAATAGTAAATCGCATCGAGGACGTTGGTTTTGCCGGCTCCGTTATCGCCCACAAAACAGTTGATTCCGTCCGACAAACTTATGTCGGCCTGCTGGATATTCTTGAAATTTATGAGCAACAACTTTTTTAGTCGCATATACCTATTATTTAACTATTCATAACCGTTTCTTACGACAAAGTTACAATTTTTAGTCAACATTCCGTATTTTTCCGCACATCAAATCTCATTTTCAGCCTCGGTTTATGTGTTTTTTGCGTTTTTTATTATACTTTTGCAGTTTGAATACAGGAATATTAACTAAAAATATTATAAAAATTATGGCAAAACAGGTAATGACTCCCCAGGAGGAGGCTCTGGCAAATGCACAGACACAGACCGAGAACTTTTTTGAGAAGCACAGCAAGATGGTTGTAATCGCAATGATTGCCATCTTCGCATTGGCAGCCGTAGTATTCGGCTACAAGAAGCTCATCAGCGAACCCCGCATGAACGCTGCACAGGAGATGCTCTACAAGGCACAGTACAACTTTGAGCAGCAGAACGGCGATATCGCATTGGCTTTGAATGGTGACGAGAATACTCCGGGCTTCGCTCAGGTTGCCGAGCAGTATGGCAACACCCCCGCAGGTAACTTGGCTAACCTCTACGCTGCAGCTTGCTCAATCCGTTTGGGTGACTTCGACGCAGCACAGAGCTACATCGCAAAGTTCAAGAAGGTTAAGGGTACTCCGGGTGAGATTGTAAACGCAATGGCTGCCGGTTTGAAGGGCGACATCGCTGTTGAGAAGGGCGACAACGCTGCTGCAGCTGCTGCTTTCGAGGCTGCTGCAAAGCTCAGCGACAATGGCTACACAGCTCCTTTGTACTTGCGCAAGGCTGCTCAGGCTTACAAGGCTGCAGGTAACGAGGCTAAGGCACAGGAGTGCTTGGAGATTTTGCTCGACAAGTATCCCGCAAGCCCCGAGTCAAACGAGGCTCTTAAGTTGTCGAAATAATTAATCGTCGAGCAGGGTTATCACAACTAATAACAAGGTGGGTAAATTTAAGATTGGCATAGTATCGGTCGATGAGCATACCTCTTTCGTGCAGCGCAATATGGCCGCAACGATCGAGAGCTTGAAGGCTTTGGGCTGCAGCGAGCAGAATATTCTTGTTCGCCACGCTCCTCGCCTGACGAACGTCGCTATGGTCGTACAGTTCTTTGCCGAATACACCGACGTTGATGCAGTTGTGGTACTTACCGAGCGAGATGATTCGGCCGAGTATGCTACGATGCTCTACGCAGTGAGCAAATTGCAGATTATGTGGAATATGCCCGTCGTAATAGGCGATTGCACCACCGCTGCCGATGCCATCGATCTGGTTACGGTCCAGACCGAGATGGAGGCTGCAGCACCCGAGCATACAGCACCCGACCGTAAATCGATAAACTAACCAATAAAGCGCAACCCTTAGAAAAGAGTGTTGCGCTTATTTTTTTGCGCGAGGAGGAATTTAGTAGCTACTTTTTCTCGGCTGTTTCAACTTTTTTCCTATCTTTGTCGTGCGCTTACCTGCTTTTGCTGAAAAGTAGGACTTTATATCCATACGTATTAACTAACAACACACTCACTATGTCAGGTTTTTTTGGATGTGTTTCTCGCATAGAATGCGTTAACGATGTCTTCTACGGCACCGACTACCACTCACACCTCGGAACAAAACGTGCCGGTATGGCTTTTGTCGAAAACGGCCTCTTCAAACGCTCGATTCACTCGCTCGAGGATGGTTATTTCCGTAATAAATTCGAGGCCGAATTACCCAAATTTGGCGAAGCAAATATGGGCGTGGGTGTCATATCCGATAAGGAAGCGCAACCCATAACCATCACTTCGCACATCGGTCGCTATGCCGTGGCTACGGTGGCACGTATCGACAATATCGACGAGCTGACACAAGAGCTACTCGACAAGAAGCACCATTTTGCCGAGTTGTCGGACTCAAGCATTAACGCTTCGGAGCTGGTAGCTATTCTGATTGGTCAGGCGAACTCTATCAAGGAGGGTATCCAGCTGGTATTCAAGAAGATTAAAGGTTCATGTTCGATACTCGTCTTGACCGACCACGCCATATATGCCGCACGCGATAAGTTCGGCCGCACACCTATCTCGATAGGTAAGAACGAGAAGGGATATGTTTGCGCCAGCGAGAGCTCAAGCTTCGATAATTTGGGCTACAACTTCGTTCGCGACCTCGGCCCGGGCGAGATTGTACGTATGACGGCCGACGGCATCCATCAGGTCGCCGCTCCGGGCAAGCGTAAGCAGATTTGCTCGTTCTTGTGGGTATATTATGGCTACCCTTCGGCTTGGTACGAGGGTATCAACGTAGAGGATTGCCGCTACCGTTGTGGTGCTGCCATGGCGCGTCGTGACAAGGACATCGAGCCTGACTTCGCAGCCGGAATACCCGACTCGGGTGTTGGTCACGCAGTAGGTTACGCCAACGAAAAGGGAATCCCCTATAAGCGTCCGTTCGTGAAATATACACCTACTTGGCCGCGCAGCTTTATGCCCCAGAATCAGAAGATGCGCGACTTGGTGGCAAAGATGAAGCTTCTGCCCAACAGCCGCTTCACGCAGGATCAGAAGATTGTATTTATGGACGATAGTATCGTTCGCGGTACGCAGCTTAAGGATAACGTTGTCAAGCTGTTGGACGCAGGCGTTAAGGAGGTACATATGCGTATTGCCTGCCCGCCACTTATCTACCCTTGTCGATTCCTCAACTTCTCGACATCGCGCAGCACCTACGATTTGTATGCGCGTCGCGTGATTCGCGATATGGAGGGTACCGACAACATCCCCGATGAGGTATTTCAGGAGTACGCCAACCCCGATAGCGACAAGCATAAGGAGATGGTAAATATTATGTGCCGCCACTTGCAGCTCACCTCGCTTAAGTTCCAGCGTCTGGACGACTTGGTCGAGGCCATCGGCCTACCGAAGGAGGATTTGTGTACTCACTGCTGGGATAACAGCAGCTACGACGAATAAGCACAAACTGTCACACAATAAAATACCCCGTCAGATTGCTCTGGCGGGGTTTTATGTCATTTAAGGAACCATATTTGGTTCCAACTCAAAAGGGGTTATATCGATGATTTGGATATTTGCCCGATGGAACTCATCCGTCTCCGACTCCATATACAATTCCATTACACCACCCCGAAGGCCATCCCACGAAGCCTTTACCGGTTTATAACCTCGTCGAGTAAATTCGAAGTCTGCTCTCTTATACTTATACAAATGATCAACATTTAGCACAGTTTCTTCACCTAAATCATATTCAACCACCTCATTATTGGGTAGAGTCATTTTTACATAAATACTATCGAGTGAATACTCAAGTATTGGTATCCGCTCTTCGCCACGATATGCACGAACGTCAAAACACTGTATCTGAAATTTATAAAAATCTTTCTTTTGGCTACCAACCCAATGCCCCGGAGCCGTACGTGCAAAGCCTTTATTATCAGACTTTGTAGGCTGCGAAGAGCAAGCAACGTGCGCTGCAAAACAAATGCAAGCAAACAAAATCATTAATAATCTTTTCATAGCTTAAGATGTTTTAAGTTAGTAAATTAAAGGTCGCGATATAATAAGTTATCTACATCGATACATAAATATACAACTCGCAATTTATAAATGCAAATATTTTTCTACTTTATTCGTATTTAATACATAAATATCTTTATAAAGCCGAAAAAAGCCATCACGCACTAATCGTTCAACGGCAAAAAGAATTCAGCAACAACTACACCCCTTTCTGTCAATAATTGCTACGCCAAAAGGCCTTCAGCTGCCACACAAACGGTGCGAAGTACAAAAAAAACGGTTATGCAACACAAAGATATTGCACAATTTATATTTTTTTTATATTTTTATACACTGAAAAATGGATTTAAGTCTAAAAACATATTCATGTAGTCGCTGTTTTATATTGATATATTTTTGATAGACAAGATATAAACAATTGAATTATACATTATTATTAACTAAAATTTTCAAAACATGAAAAAACTTTTACTTTCATTGGCACTCGTAGGTATGAGTGCGGGTGCTTTCGCACAGGAAGCTGAGAAGGCTGACGTCAATCAGTATGGTCAGAAAGTGGAGGCATTGCCCGTGACAGCTGAAGTACAGGATGGTATCCTCGTATTCCAGAACAAGCAGGCTAACTACAAAATGTGGTTTGACGTTCGTATTCAGGCCGATGCGGCTGTATATTTTGGTGCTCCCGATTTCTGCGCCAAAGAGATCGATGGCAAGAGCAATACAAGCCACATTGGTAATGGTATGAGCATCCGCCGCGCACGTTTTGCGGTAAAGGCGCAGCTCAGCAAGTATTGGTATGGTGAGATCGATACCGACTGGACAAGCGGTATGCCCGAGATTAAGGATGCTTACGTTGCATTCAACGGCGTTAAGGGTTTGGAGCTTAAGGCAGGTAACTTCAAGGAGAACTTCTCACTCAGCCGTAACACAACTTCTCGTTACTTGATGTTCATGGAGCGTCCTATGGTTACATCGTTGGCTCCCTCACGTCACCTCGGTTTCAACGTGAAGTATGCTCACAACTGGTTCTGGCTTTCGGGTGGTGTATTTGGTCCCGAGCTTAAGGGTGCCGAGGAGCAGACTGCCATGGAGGATGGTAACAAGGATTACGGCTACAACGAGGGTCTTTCATACACCGGTAAGGTTGTATTCCGCCCCTTACACAAGCCGGAGAATGCTTCGTTGCACATTGGTGCTGCTGTATCATATCGTAACCCCAAGCTTACATCGACCGACGGTTACTATGTAGGTCGTTTCAGCTCTCGTAACTCAACTAACATCAACCGTAAGAAGTATCTTGATACCGATGATGTTAAGGGTTTGGATCACGAGGTGGCATGGACTGTTGAGTTGGCTGGTCACTGGAACAAGCTCCGCGTTGAGTCGGCTTACATCGCTCGCGGTATGTATCTCGATCGTACTGTAAACGATCTTCCTACACAGTGGGCTCAGGGTTGGTACGTTGAGGGTGGTTTCTTGCTCTTCGGCGGCAAGCAGAACTACGATGCAGGTGGCGCGAAGTACACTCGTACAACAAGCGAGCATAAGTGGGGCAACTTGGAGCTCACAGCTCGTTACGAGTTCTGTAACTTCAACACTGGCGACCTCTTCTCTAACGATGTTACCAAGGCTGGTATCCTCGGTGGTTCGGCAGAGGCTTGGGCAGTTGGTTTGAACTACTACCCCATCAAGAATGTTAAGATTATGCTTAACTTCCAGCACAACAACAACGACCGCTATGCAAATGCAAAGGGTAAGAGCTATGTAGGTTACGACCTCAATGGCAAGCCCACAAAGGTTCCCGCAAAGGTTGTTGCAGCAAACGGCAAGGGCGGTGTAGATTACAATATGCTTGCATTGCGTTTCCAGGTAGCATTCTAATTGTTTAACGATATTTATATATAAAAGTATAGGACTATGAAAAAGATATTGTTTGCCGCTTTGGCATTGGTGGCGCTCAACTCATGTGTTAAGGATGAGATGAATCCCGACGCTCTCGTACCCGAGAAGGAGCCCGAAGTTACTGTAACTTACGATTATACAAAACTTGTACTTAACGAGCTTTCAGGCGCAGGCGAGGATAACGAGAAGTTCTTTGAGCTTTACAACACGGGGTCACAGGATATCGACCTTGAGGGTGTAACAATCAACAAGGACGAGGAGCTTAGTTGGACCGGCAAGAAGGGTCAGGTTATTAAGGCAAAGGGCCACTTTGCTATCGTAGGTGCAAAGGGTACTACTCCCGATGGTTTCTCTTCTGGTTTCTCAGCAAAGAAGTCTGTTATCGTTGAGTTGTTTGCTCCCGAGGCAAAGGGCGGCGCGAAGCTCGATACTTTCCAGCGTGGTGAGAAGGGTTCAGCTTGGGGCGATCAGGGTCTCGACAACAACAAGGGTTCTTGGAGCCGTATTCCCGATGGTTCTGGCTCGTTTATGATTACTCCTACTGCTACCCCCGGTGCTGCAAATAACGAGGAGGGTGCTACTTACGACTACGACTTGGTAGGCAATGGCGATGTTCCCGAGCCCGCAAAGGAGGCAAAGGTTGTTTTCAACGAGTTGTGCGGTAACAAGGCTTACGATGGAAACAAGTTCATCGAGCTTTACAATGCAGGTGAGGCTGAGGGTAACTTGGCTGGCTGGACTATCCGCAAGTATGCTGCCGACGCTACCGACGTTGCCGGTAAGTACAATGTTGTTTGGACTGCTCCCGAGGCTACAACTCTCGCAGTTGACGCTTATTTGGTATTGGGCGCCGACCAGACCGACCCCGCACTCGGCTTCAACGCAGGTCTTTCTGCAAAGAAGGGTGTTAAGTTTGAATTGGTTAACGCAGATGGCGTTGTTGTAGATAAGTTCATCCGCGGTGCCGATGCCGATCCGTTTGAGGAGGCTCCATTGGCAGAGAACAAGGAGGCTTCATTCTCACGCGTACCTAACGGCACAGGCGAGTGGGCTTATGCTGCTCCTACTCCGGGCAAGGCAAATGGCGAGAAGACCGGTGATATTGAACACGAGTAATAAATAACTATAAGGCTGTCGGATTATTATGACAGCCTTTTTAAAACTTTCAAATAAAATGGCAAAAGAAAAAATGGAGATTGGCGCTATCTCAAAACCTCGTTTTGAGTTCCGCTCTTTTGGTCAGTGCTTCTGTGAGGCACACAAGCGTATGGCGCGTTTGTCGGTACCCGTACCCGAGAAGGTGTGGGAGCGTCACAGCGACGAGATTTATATCATCTCCCGCACTAACGACATCAACAACACAAAGATTCGTGACGGCAAGATGGATATCAAGACCTATGTTCAGACCGTTGACGGCCTCGAGCAGTGGAATCCTTTGATGAAGGGCGAGTTCCCCATCTCGGCTCAGGTTTTGAAGGAGGAGGTTTTCCCCGCATTTATGGTTGAGATGCCCGAACTTACAAAAGATACCTACACCTACGAGGAGTTTATCGCAATGGTAGAGGCAAATCCCGACTTGGCAGCTGTACGCGTACATAAGCAGCGTTTCGGCTACATGGTCAACGACACTATCTGCGAGGTAGGTAACGTATTGATCAACGGCGCGAAGGTTGTTACAATCAACTCGGAGTCAACCGAGATCGAGGATATCAAGAAGACTATCGCCGACGTAGGCTTGGAGGGCGTTGAGAACATCAACTACTTGCAGGCTATCAAGCGAGTTATCGGAATGTCAAACAAACCTCTTGCAAACGAATAAGCTATGGCACAGGAGATTGAAAGAAAATTTTTGGTAGCGGGCGATTTCAAGGCCGAGGTCAGCAAATCAACTCGCATCATTCAGGGCTATTTGAGCTCTGTACCCGAGCGCACCGTTCGCGTACGCGTAAAGGGCGACAAGGGTTTTATCACCATTAAGGGCATTGGTAATCAGAGCGGTGCAAGCCGTTTCGAGTGGGAGAAGGAGATTCCTACCGAGGAGGCAGAGCAGCTGTTGGCTATCTGCGAGCCGGGTGTAATCGACAAGACTCGTTACTTGGTTAAGTCGGGCGAGCATACATTCGAGGTTGATGAGTTCTACGGCGATAACGACGGTTTGACTGTTGCCGAGGTGGAGCTTTCGTCAGAGGATGAGGCCTTCGTAAAGCCTGCATGGTTGGGCGAGGAGGTTACCGGCGACGTGAAGTACTACAACTCAATGTTGATGAAGAACCCCTACAAGAACTGGAAATAATTTCGGTCAGGAGATCATAACTTCGAGGGGTTGTCCCTATGTGAGCAACCCCTCTTAATATAAAAAAACAAAAAGATGGAACAGGAGAATAAGCAGGTGGCAACGTTCGATCCGTTGGATATGAACAACTACAAAATCGAGAAACTCCCAAAGATGGAGAAATCCTCTTTCGAGAAGTGGATGGCACGTTTGGGAGGACCATTGGCAATATTGGCATTTGTTTTGGTCTATTGGGTTATGGATATTCCATTTATCGACAACTTAAAAGAGAGCGATTTTATCCCCACCGAGGTGGTTACCGAGGCACCCGACGGTACGGTCTCAGTCGAGACTCCTCAACCTGCACAAAACGTCAAGAAGGCCGTGAATTTCATCAAGGCTCACGGATTCGAGGATTTTACGCGTGCAAACTACGCTATGCTGGCTATCTTCCTGGCTGCCATCATATTATGGATTACCGAGTCAATACCCAACTACCTTACGGCACTGATGGTCATATTGGGTCTGGTGCTTACCGAGGTGACGAGCCAAAAAGAAGCCTTTGCACAGCTGGGCCACCCCGTAATGTGGCTCAATATTCTGTCGTTTGTGCTGGCCTCGATGCTCGTCAAAACCAGAGCGGCCAAACGCTTGGCACTGTGGTTTGTACTAAAGTTCGGCCACTCGGCAAGCGGCGTATTCTTCAGCTTTCTGATTATTAACGTTGTGCTTTCGGCGTTTATCTCTGCCACTACGGTAAAGGCGGCCATCCTGCTCCCTATATTTATGGTCGTGGCTGCCGTTTATGGCGCGTCGAATGGCCATCGCAATAACTTCGGCCGCAACATTGTGCTGCAAAACCTGTTTCAAGTAAATATTGGTGCCAGCGGATTCCTCACCGGCTCGGGCGCAAACCTTTTGGCGGCTTCGCTCATTGGTGGCGCGCTGGGCATCACGTCGATAAGTTATAGCGACTGGTTTGCTGCGGCTTTCCCATTGGCAATCATTCTGTTATTCATCGGCTGGTGGGTTGGCGTTAAGGTTATATTCCCCATCCCGAAGGAGGAGCGCGTACCGCAAATCGAGGGTGGTCTGGAGAAGTTGCGCGTAGAGCTTGACTCTATGGGCAAAATGAATATCGAGGAGGTTAAATCGATTGTTATTTTCGTTGGCGTGTTGGCAATGTGGGCTACCGATAAGTTGCACGGCATTGACGCTACGACGGTGGCATTCATTGGTGCAGTAATCGCGCTGTTACCGGGTATTGGTGTCGTTAAATGGAACGATGTAGATATCCCTTGGCACCTGATGCTCTTCTCGGCCGGTGCCTATGCCATTGGTGCGGGACTAGATGCTACGGCACTGCCGAAGACAATGGTCGATGTTATGTTCAACAGCTTGGGTATTAGTGACAATACGCCTTTCTGGGTGCTGTATCTGTTGCTTACCGCAATGATGCTCTTCTCGGCGTTGCTCTTCCAGTCAAAGACTATGCGCGCCCTGATTTTCATCCCGATTGCAATTGGCGTGGCGCAGAAATTCGGCTATCCGGTTATGAGCCTGGCATTCCCCGTAGCTCTGCTTATCGAGCACGTTTACGTTTTGCCATTTAACTCAAAACCGGCTGCACTACTCTACACCACCAACCACTATAGCTGGAGCGACACGTTCCGCTTTGGTATTACGATGATGTTAATCGGCTGGGCAATGATTATCATTTGGGGAGAGACCGTTCTTCGCTGGATGGGC
>JAGBIR010000197.1 GCA_017934845.1 Alistipes sp.
ACCAAGGAAGTGCTCTACCACTGAGCTACAACAGCATTCATCTCCTTAAGAGCGGTGCAAAAGTAAAAAACAATTTTCAATTAGCCAAACATTTTAGGCTATTTTTACATTTTTTATTCGTCTGTATAAAAATAAGGTGAGGTTTTGAAGCCCCACCTTACCCTATTATGCTAAATTGGGATTATCCCAAATATGACTTCAAAAGTTTTGAGCGTGAAGAGTGACGCAGACGACGAATTGCCTTCTCTTTAATCTGGCGTACGCGCTCGCGTGTAAGGTCGAACTTCTCGCCAATCTCCTCCAATGTCATCTCCGAGCAACCTATGCCGAAGAAATACTTGATAATATCGCGTTCGCGCTCGGTCAATGTCTCCAAAGCGCGGTCAACCTCCGTAGCCAGCGACTCGTTGATAAGTCCACGGTCGGCATTCGGAGAGTCGGTATTTACCAACACATCCAAAAGACTGTTATCCTCGCCATCGGCAAAAGGTGCATCTACCGAGATATGGCGACCTGCAACGCGCAATGTATCAGTTACTTTCTCGCGAGGCAACTCCAACTCGTTTGCCAACTCCTCGGGAGAGGGAGTGCGCTCGTGCTCCTGCTCGAAACGCTGGAAGGCCTTATTAATCTTATTGAGTGAACCAACCTGATTAAGCGGCAAACGTACAATACGCGACTGCTCGGCCAAAGCCTGAAGGATTGACTGACGAATCCACCATACAGCGTAAGAGATAAACTTAAAACCGCGTGTCTCATCGAACTTCTCGGCAGCCTTTATAAGTCCCAAGTTACCCTCGTTGATAAGGTCGGGCAAGCTCAAACCCTGATTCTGGTACTGCTTGGCAACCGACATCACGAAACGCAAATTTGCCTTTGTAAGTTTATCGAGTGCCTCCTGATCTCCTTTGCGGATACGTTGAGCCAATTCAACCTCTTCCTCTACAGTAATAAGATCCTCTTTACCAATCTCCTGCAAGTATTTATCGAGTGACGCGCTCTCACGATTGGTGATTGACTTTGTAATTTTTAATTGACGCATATTTTCTACGTTTAATTATTTCTCCAAAAGTTCGGATAGTGTTCAGGGCAAAATATTCGCACCAAACCATATCGCTTATAAATACGAATACAAAATCGATTTTGTTTCGTTTTGGCAATATTTTTTTATTTCACCATCCGAATACGCCATAATAACGTATCAAACAGCGGAAAATTATTTCAGCTTTGGCGATAAATAAAAAGTAATAATAGGATATTTGTGTAATAAATCGCTATATTTGTGATAAATCTACTTGAAAAAATATTATGACGAAAAATTGTTTTTATTGCTTTGCTTTAGGTGCGGTAGTATTGTCTATGGTTGCTTTTACGGCTTGCTCAAACACGAGTAAAAAGGTGCAACAGGATGGGAGCAAAACAGAACTTCCAGCAAATGCTGTCGAAATAGATTATCAGCACCATATCTATTGTGATGTATTGTTGCGAGATTCCATTCCGGCGCGTATGATCTTCGACACGGGGTGTTCAAATATCTTGCTTGATTCTACATTTTATGCCGACACATTTGGCAAGAGCGGTGCTTTGCGCAAAGCGATGGTTGGAGGTGCGGGTAATGGTAAGGAGTTAGTTAATTTGGATACTAATAAATGGAGTTACAGCATAGGAGAAGAGTCCAAAACCGAGGATATGGCAATGGTGGTCAACCTGCGCCGAATTGTTGGTGATCGAGCCGATGGAATGTTTGGTATGGTGTTTATGCAAGGCAAGCGCGTGGAGTTTAACTATGCAGATGGCTGGATGCGCTTCCTGCCGGCGGAGGAGAAAATTGGTGATGATTTTACTCGCATACAGTGCAAGTGGCTTGATAAAGAGATGCGTATTGTAATTCCACTATCGCTACAGCTTGATAATGGATATGTATTCGAAGGAAACTTCCTGATTGATACGGGAATGGCAGGTACTGTGTCATTAAATAGCACTACGGCCCAGAATCTGCAAAAACAACAGCATCTTGCAAATGCCCGATGTATGATTTACGCCGTTGGTGGTATTGGAGGTTCTCGCGAGGATTATGTTTTTAAGAGTCCACAAATCTCGCTCGGTAATAATGTGATTAAAGATGTACGAGTGGTTTGGGCTGGAAATAATCAAGGTGCGATGGCCGATATGCGCTACGATGGACTTATCGGCAACGAACTGCTTGATAGATTTGATGTGATTTTTGACTTTGTTAATTGCGCTGTATATCTGCGCCCGAATAGGAACTTCAATAGAGCCGAGCCAAATGATTTTGGTATTGCAATGACGCCAAAGGTTGATCACTGGATTGTTAATGGTTTATTGGAAGGCGGCAACGCTGAACAAGCCGGACTTCGTCGAGGAGATCGTATAGAAACGATTAACGGCATAAGAGCCAACGATAGCAAAATTTCGGATTTGTATCCTCTACCCGATAAAATTACTTTAACTATACGACGTGGTGGTGATTATGTGGATGTAACTATCTCCAAAGAGTAATTTTGCATTGCGATATAGACACAAAAAAACTTGCGACATCTCTTGCCGCAAGTTTTTCATTTATTTGGATATTACTTTTACCAAGCAAACAAAGGATACTCCTCCATCATTGCATTTACATCCTTGCGAACGGCAGCAATATTCTCCTCGTTCTCGGGGTCGTGCAATACGCGGTCGATAAGTTCAACGATGTAATCCATCTTATCCTCTTTTACGCCACGGGTTGTGATTGCGGGTGTACCGAAACGCAAACCTGAAGTGAGGAACGGAGAACGTGAATCAAAAGGCACCATATTCTTGTTTGTCGTAATGTCAGCTGCAACCAAGCATCGCTCTGCCAGCTTACCGGTAAGCTCGGGGAACTTTGTACGAAGGTCGATCAGCATCAAGTGGTTGTCGGTACCCTC
>JAGBIR010000198.1 GCA_017934845.1 Alistipes sp.
ACCTATCTGTCGCGTACGGCGCAGACTAAAGACGATGTGATTTCAAGCTTGTTCACTCCGGGTTATCTTGATATATCTGTCGGTTTGACCTATACATGTCCCAAGCCGAAGCTGCCTTTAGTGATTTCACTCAACCCCTTGTCAACCAGCGGAACGTGGGTGACGAACAGTAAGGTGCGTCATTATTACGAGGATGTAAAGAAGGTAACAACGTGGTTTGGTGTCGATATCGATAAGAAGTCACTCTTTACGGGTGGTTCTTCAGTAAATGTTAAGTTTGTGCGTAAGTGGGGTAAGGGCGATTGGCTTACATACGATACCAACCTTTATTGCTACTATGGTTGGATTACGAATGTTGGCCGCAGCTCGAAAATCAAGGCTTACGACAACTATCTAAAGGATATGGAGGCTTGGGAGGCTGCAGGCAGCATCGATGCAAATAAGCCGGCGGAAGTCCCTGCTATGTTGCGCCTGCATCCTACAATCGAGTGGCGTAATACGGTTACGTTCCGAGCTTCGAAATATATCTCGACAAATGTATTCTTCCAGCTCAACTACGATAAGGCGCAGAATACTTCGGTGCAGCTCTATTCGATGTTGACCTTGGGCCTTACATATACGTTCAAAAATAAGTAATTTCGTTGAGTTACCGATCCGTTTGGTGGTGCAGAGTGCTTAAACGGCATATCTGTTGCTTGTGAAGATGGTTGGTAAGTGGTAATATTATGCAAAAATTTTCAAAGCGTACAATTCTTTTTCCGCTGCTGCTCGCCATAGGAGTGGTGGCCGGAATATTGTTTGGTCAATTTTTGGGACGCAGCCGTGTTGAGTCGCGTATGATCTCGCTTATCAATCGTGCGGGACTTGGAATGAATAATAAACTTATGCAGACGTGCGCTCTTATCGAGCGTCAGTTTGTTGACTCCATTTCGATGGATTCGCTCTCGGAGTTGGTCATCCCGATGATGATGGAGAAGTTGGATCCCCATTCGGTTTATATTCCCGCGCGAGAGATGCAGCAGATGAACGAGCCTTTGGAGGGTGAGTTCGATGGTATTGGCGTGGTCTTCAATGCTGCTACCGATACGGTTGTGGTACTTAACGTGGTACCCAATGGCCCGAGTGCCAAAGCCGGTATCGTGCCGGGTGATCGTATTGTCGAGGTAAATGATACTTTGATTGCGGGCGTCAAGATGTCGCAAATCGATATTATGAAGCGTCTGCGTGGCCCGCGTGGCTCGGAGGTTAAACTCTCGTTGGAGCGTCGTGGTATCGAGGATCTGGTTGATGTCGTTGTAGTGCGCGATGCTATACCTATTCATAGTATCGAATCGTCGTTTATGGTAAATGACAATACGGGCTTTATACGTCTGTCGCAGTTTGCGCGTACATCCTATGCCGAGATTATGCAGTCTATAGCGGAGTTGCGTGCCGAGGGTATGACTCGCCTTGTGTTTGACCTGCGTGGTAATTCGGGTGGTTTTTTGGATCAGGCCATTCTTATCGCTAACGAATTCCTGCCCGAGGGTAAACTTATCGTCTATACTGAGGATAGAAATGGCCATCAGATGAAGCAGTACAGCGATGGCCGAGGTGTCGCTACCGATATTGCTCTGGTGGTATTGATTGACGAGGATAGTGCATCGTCGAGCGAGATTTTGGCCGGCGCGGTGCAAGATAACGACCGCGGAACAATTGTTGGCCGTCGCTCGTTTGGTAAGGGCTTGGTGCAGAATCAGATACCCTATTCCGATGGCTCGGCATTGCGACTGACCGTAGCGCGATACTTCACCCCTACGGGCCGCTCTATCCAGCGACCTTACGAGAATGGTAAGGAGATAGATTATCACATGGATATCATCCGCCGCTATCAGAATAACGAGTTCTTCTCGGCCGACAGCATACATTTTGCCGATTCGTTGAAGTTTACAACGCCGCGCGGCAGGGTGGTGTATGGCGGTGGTGGTATTATGCCCGATATCTTCGTGCCGATGGATACCACCTATATGTCGCGATATTATATCGAGGTCTCGGGCCGTAATATCCTCTATCGCTATACGATGGAGTATGCCGACCGCCATCGTGAGGCGTTGAACAAGGTGGAGACAATGGCTGATTTAACTGCGTTGCTCGACAGCGATAAGACTCTGTTCGACGATTTTGTGCGTTACGCCTCGCGTCATGGTGTGAAGCCTTCGCAGCGCGATTTTGCTCGTTCGCGTAAGGTTATGGAGTCGCAATTGCGAGCCTATATAGGTCGTAACACCAAGTTGGAGGATGATGGATTTTATTACAATATCTTCCCCATCGACAATGTTGTCTCTACAGCTTTGATGTGGTTGGAGAAGCACCCCGAAACGGAGGTCGGAGCGGTTGAGGAGCAAGCGACAAGTGTTGAATAATTATTAAATCAAAAGGAAATGATTAAACGAATAATAGGAGTTTTAGCCACTTTGGCTATCATCGCGCTGGTTGTCTTTACGGCTTTGGGAAGTGGCACGTACAAGAGTATGCTGCCTGAGGAGTGGTTTGCGCGCGCTGCGGCAGAGAGTGCCGAGGTCGTAGCCGACGAAGACGATGCGAGTGCGGAGATTGATAGCTTGAGCCTCGAGGCCGACTCGTTGACGGTAGAGGTAGTGGAGTAGAGTGCCTCGCACAGAAAAATAGGCTGTCCAACAAATGTTGCGACAGCCTATTTTGTTATTTATTGATACCCTGAATATCCTCACCCGATGGCGATTGGAAGATATTGATTCCAAACTCGGGAGCTATTGCATAGAGGTATTCAAATACGCGGGCCTGAATATCCTCGTAGTTAACCCATGCTGTGTCGTTCGAGAAGAAGTATATCTGCATCGGTTGACCGTGCGGCGTAGGCTCAAGCAGTCGCACCAAAGAGATAAACTCCTTATTGAAGGCGGGGTGCTGCATAATGTAGTTGTGCATATAGCGGCGCAACAGCGTAAGATTTGTTAGGCGAAGTGACGTTGCACGAATCTTATCGCCACGCTCCGTCGCGGCCGTAATCTGCAGCTGTGTCTCGGTGATAAACTCCGCAAGCAACGGATTATCGGCCCATTGCTGAAGCTCCTCGTCGCTGAGGAAGCGAATAGAGCGTATGTCGATATTTACGGCGCGCGCAATACGTCGGCCACCCGATGCAAATACGTTCGACCAGTTAACGAACGAGCCGTTAACAAGTGCCTGCGGCTGGATTGTCGAGATTGTGTAGTCCCAGTTGCGGATCTTTACGGTCGTGAGTGTAATCTCTATAACAAATCCGTCGATACCCTTATCCTTTACGACGACCCAATCGCCTACCTGCATCATCTTGTTGGCCGAGAGCTGTATGCCGGCGACCAAGCCAAGAATAAGGTCCTGGAACACCAACATCAGAATGGCTGCCGATGCACCCAGTCCTGTCAACAGATATACGGGCGATTTGTTAACCGCAATGCTTATCATTATGATTACTGCCAGCATGCTGAATAACACCTCTAACATCTGAATTGTACCGCGAATGGGCTTATCCTTGTAGGAGTCGGCCGACTCGAGAATATGTGCCAGAGCCGAGAAGAATGAAAGCACAAAACGTAGCGTGATAGCAACAAGATAGATCCAACTAAGACGTTGCGTAATGGTATAGAGCGTTGGATCATCGACAAAAACAAATGGCAGGAACAACACCAGCAGGATTGCCGGAATAATAGCAATCAGATTGTTCAGCACGTTACGATCCAGCAGAATGTCGTCCCACTTGGCCTTTGATGCTCGCACCAATCGGCTGAGGAATCGGTTGAGTATGAATTTCGATAGGCGGTCAACAATGGCAATAATCAGAAGTATGACGCACACCATAGCAAGTTGTTCGTACCACACAAGCGCACTAATGTCGATATGTAGCCAATTGAGTAATATAGTTCTCCAATTCTCCATTCTATGTTATTTTTTTTACGATCTATCTTCCGTCTATATAAAATTCCTATAAAAACTCTACCCCGATGGTTGATCGGGGTAGTGGTGCGATATCTTCTCTTAAACAGTTTCTAATAATATTTCACTTGCTTACCTTCGATTGACGAGAGAATGTTGTTAGCGGCCGATGAAGCTCCAATGCGGAACAGATCGGTCGTAATCCACTCCTTGCCCAAAATGCGCTCTACGATGGTGTAATAGAGGGCTGCATCCTCGGCCGTGCGAACACCTCCGGCGGCCTTGAAACCAACCTTGCGACCCGTCTTCTCGTAGTAATCCTTTATGGCGTGGCACATAACAACAGCTGCCTCGGGTGTTGCTGCCACGTCGATCTTTCCTGTCGAAGTCTTAATGAAGTCCGAGCCGGCCTCCATAGCGAGAATCGATGCTGTACGAATCAATTCGGGACTCTTCAGCGCACCAGTCTCGAGGATGGTCTTAAGAACAGCACCCTCCGACTCCGAGCGCAGAACCTCCACCTCGTTAGCCGCCTCGTCGTATGCACCGCTCATAACCTTGCCTACGTTGATAACGATATCAATCTCGTCGGCACCGTTCTCAATAGCCATTGCTACCTCCAAGGTCTTAACCTCGAGGAAGGTCTGCGATGAGGGGAAACCGCCCGCAACGCTTGTAATACGCATAGGTGTGCCATCAACGGCCAAGCCTACGGTCTCGACAAACGGAGGATAGACGCAAATTGATGCTACGTTAGGGATATGTGGATAGTCCAAATAGAACTCTGCACAGCGACGTGCAAACTTCGTTACCGACTCCACCGAATCGTTGCACGAGAGTGTTGTAAGGTCGATAGACGAATAGCAGAATTTATAGACCTCCGTATTATAGTTCTCTTCGGCTGCTTTGCGCAATGATGCGACCTCCTCTGCCACCTGCTCTGCGGTGGGGGCAGCAGCGTAATCCTTCAAGCGATTTGCGTACTCCATAACGATGCTTTTATACTTTACTTTTGCAAATATACAAAATCAAACTCTACTTACAAAACAATTTCCGTGCTGATATACCTATTTATTATATATATGAGGGCGATTTATTGACCATTTGCGCAAAAAAACGAGGTTATCCTGCGAAAGGATAACCTCGTATGATGTTCGAATTCTAACCGTTGATTAGAGAGCGAAGCCGCTTGCGAAGAGGTTTGCAAGGTTAACATCCTTCATAGCCTTCTTTGCCAATGAAGCGTCCTTTGCAATCGCGCTCTTCAACTGAGCCTTTGCAGTCTCCAAATCACCCTCCTTAGAAGCGATAACTGCGCGGAGGTAGTCAGCCTTTGCAGTTGCGTCAGCAGCGATAGCCTTCTTTGCAGCTGTAAGGTCGTTGTTCATAACGTTTGCGATAGCAGCGTTGTAGCCCTCAACTGCAGTAGCAGCTGCGCTATAGTTACCCTGAGCAGCAGCAACCATTGCCTTTGCCTCTGCAGCAGCTGCTGAAGCGTACTGCTGAGCCTTTGCTACGTTACCGTTAGCAAGGTTAGCCAATGCGAGGTTGTCGTTGAGCTTCTTGTCAGCCAAGCCCATAGAAGCAGCCTTCTCGAATGAAGCCAAAGCGTCCTTAACCTGACCCATCTTTGCGTAAGCAACACCCAAGTTGTTGTAAGCGCGAGCGTCGTTGAACTTCTTAGCAGCGTAATCCAAAACTACAGCCTGAGCCTTAACGTCCTTCAATACGCTCTCTGCCATGTAAAGCAACTCCTCGTTAGTGAGCTCGTCGAGCTTACCCTCGTTGATCAATGCAGCCATCTCAGCATCAGTCTTACCCTGAATATCAGTGCTGTTTACAACCTGTGCACGACGCAACTTAGGAAGAATCTCCTTCTTCAACTCTGTAAATACAGCAGACATATTCTTAATCTCTGACTCGCGCTGTGCTGATGACTCATAGCGGCTCAATACCTGAAGAATGATCTCCTTATCCTCGATGTTAGAAGCAGCAACCAACTCCTTGAAGCCTTCCCAGTCCTCACCGTAAGAAGCAGCATCCAACTCCATACCAGTCTCCTTCAAGAGCTTGCTGGCAGCCTTGTGACCAGACTTTGAACGAGCGTTAGAGAGCTTGTC
>JAGBIR010000199.1 GCA_017934845.1 Alistipes sp.
AAATATGGAAAAAGCAATAAATTATATCGACGGTAATCGCGATCGCTTCCTCGAGGAGTTGTTCGAGCTGTTGCGCATACCTTCAATCAGTGCTCAGTCGGAGCATAAACCCGATATGGTACGTTGTGCCGAGTGGCTGGCTGCCGCTTTGGTTAAGGCTGGTGCCGATCGTGCCGAGGTGATGCCTACCGATGGTAATCCGGTGGTATATGCCGAGAAGATTATCGACCCGCAGGCAAAGACCGTTTTGGTTTATGGTCATTATGACGTAATGCCCGTTGATCCTCGTAATTTGTGGAATACCGAGCCTTTCGAGCCGGTTATCGAAGATGGCCGCATCTGGGGCCGTGGTGCCGATGACGATAAGGGCCAGCTCTTTATGCACGCCAAGGCTTTCGAGGCTATGTGTGCTACCGATTCATTGCCCTGCAATGTTAAGTTTATGCTCGAGGGCGAGGAGGAGATTGGCTCACCGAGTCTTTATAAGTTCTGTGAGGATTATAAGGAGCTTTTGAAGGCCGATATTATCTTGGTATCTGATACGTCGATGATATCGATGGATACCCCATCAATCACTTGCGGTTTGCGTGGTCTAACCTATATGGAGGTGGAGGTTACAGGCCCGAATAAGGATCTGCACTCTGGTCTATTTGGTGGTGCTGTTGCCAACCCTGCAAATGTGTTGACCCGCTTGGTGTCATCGTTGGTTGACGAGAATGGCCGCGTTACAATCCCAGGCTTCTACGACGATGTCCGCGAGCTTACTGCGGAGGAGCGCGAGGCTTTCAATAAGGCTCCGTTTGATTTGGATGATTATAAGAAGGCGTTGGATATCGACGATGTAGAGGGCGAGGCTGGTTACACCACTATCGAGCGTACGGGTGTGCGTCCGTCACTCGACGTAAACGGTATCTGGGGCGGTTATATCGAGGAGGGAACAAAGACCGTTATCCCTTCAAAGGCGTCGGCAAAGATATCAATGCGCCTGGTGCCTAATCAGGATTTTGTAAAGATTGGCGAGCTGTTCGAGAAACATTTTCGTGCTATTGCTCCCAAGTCGGTTAAGGTTAATGTTAAGTTCTTGCACGGCGGTGCTCCTTACGTTGCTCCTACCGATATGCCCGCATATAAGGCTGCCGAGCAGGCTATTGTCGATACTTTTGGCAAGAAGCCTCTACCCTTCTATTCAGGTGGCTCGATTCCAATTATCAGCGGTTTTGAGCGCATTTTGGGTATTAAGTCACTGCTTATCGGCTTTGGCTTGTCGGAGGATGCTATCCACTCTCCTAACGAGAGCTATGGCTTGGAGCAGTTTGACAAGGGCGTTCACACTATTCCTTTATTCTACAAATATTTTGCAGAGAAATAATCAACCTCTCTCTAAATACAGTTGTTTAACTAAGAGTGCCGGCTTTTTCAGTTTGGCACTCTTATTTTTTATATTGTCTTTATTTGGGATTATTTTTGCTTTTGAAATAAATAACAACCACACACTTGAACAAGTAGAAATATTGACTAATTTTGTACGGCTAAAATTAAAAAACAGTATGGTATACGATAATATTTTGGGTGCTATAGGCTCAACACCTATGGTAAGAATCAATAGACTATGCCCCAATCCGAATGTGAACATCTACGCCAAGCTGGAGGGCTTTAATCCCACCGGCAGCATCAAGGATCGTATTGCAATGCGAATGATAAATGCAGCCGAGCAGAGTGGTGCATTGACAAAGGGTAAGACTATCATCGAACCCACTTCAGGAAACACCGGCATCGGTTTGGCCATCGTAGGAATTGTCAAAGGCTATCCCGTAGAGATTATTATGAGTGAGGCCGTATCTATCGAGCGACGCAAGATAATTCGTTCGTATGGCGCAAAAGTCACCCTCACACCCGCAGAAGAGGGAACAGATGGAGCTATTCGTCTTGCTCGTCGTTTGGTGGAGGAGAATCCCGACAAATACTTTATGCCCGACCAGTTCGCCAACGCTGCAAACCACCTCACGCACTACGAAAAAACCGCAATAGAAATTTGGCAACAGACCGAGGGTGCCATAGACTATTTGGTATGTTCTGTAGGCACGTCGGGAACTATTATGGGGTTATCGCGTTTCCTACGCACTATGAAGCCCGACATCAAGGTTGTTTGCGCCCACCCTATCCGCGGCCACTACATTCAGGGTTTGAAAAATATGGAGGAGGCTATTGTACCACAAATATACGATCCTTCACTCATTGATGTACAAGAGATGATCGAGAGCGAAGAGGCAATTGCAATGTCACGCAGAATTATTGCCGAGGAGGGAATATTTGCAGGAATGAGTAGCGGAGCTGCTATGTTGGCAGCCCTACGCACGGCAGAGAAGATCGAAAAAGGCAATATCGTAGTAGTATTTCCCGATCGTGCCGAAAAATATTTGAGTACGACAATGTTTGACCCGTTCAACGAATAATAAAACAATCCCGACACCACCAAAGCGTCGGGATTGTTTTATATAAAGCCTATTACAAGCTATCACCAAAATCCTTGCGGAACTTGTGCATCAACTTTGCCGGCCAATCGGTTGTAGGCTCCAAACCACCCATAAAGAAGCGTAATACGGGAGGCTCATAAACAAACTTCAAGCCGCCAATGAGCTTGCGGTTCTGGTAGAGCCAGTCGATACGGTCAATAACGTAATTAATCTGCGATAGCGTAAATACTCGACGAGGAACAGCCAAACGCAACAACTCAACATCGGCAAGAATCTCGTTACCCTGCTCGTCGCGAACGCTCGATACCGTACCACGCTCCATACCGCGAATACCCGAGCAGATATAGAGTGCTGCAGCCAAAGCACCTGCGGGATACTCCTCCTGCGGAATATGCTCACAGAACTTCATAGCGTTGACGTGTGCGCCCAACACTCCCGGGGGTGTTACCATAGGCACACCGCGTTTCTCCAACTCCTCAACGAGGTATTTAATAAACGTAGGACTCTGGCTAATCATAGTCTCGTCCAATGTATCGTAAAGACCAACAGCCATAGCCTCGATCTCGCGGACCGAAATACCACCATAAGTCAAGAATCCCTCGAAGAGAGGAATCATAGCCTCCATCTTTGCGTATAGAGCCTTCTGGTTGGTGCAGATACCTCCACCGCGTGAAGACGATAGCTTACGAGCCGAGAAGTAAACCAAATCGGCAAGGCCTGTCATCATCTTCAGGATCTCGCCCATAGAGTTCTCCTTCCACTTATCCTCGCGCTGCTTGATAAGGAAGGCGTTCTCGCCAATAAGGCTGGCATCGAGAACGAGCATAA
>JAGBIR010000200.1 GCA_017934845.1 Alistipes sp.
CGCCGTCGTAGTCGTGAGCATATTTATAATTCTTACCATATCCCGCATCGCTCATCAGTCGTGTGGGAGCATTGCGCAGATGCAACGGCACGGGGCGATTCGTGGTATCGTGAGCCACCATATCCAACGCCTTATTTATTGCCATATAAGCCGAGTTGCTCTTTGGGCTTGTAGCCAGATATATTGTTGTTTCGGCCAGCGTGATACGCGCCTCGGGCATACCAATCTTATGCACCGTATCGAAGCAGGCATTAGCCAGCAGCAGCGCATTGGGATTAGCCAAGCCAATATCCTCCGATGCCAAAATCACCAGTCGTCGAGCTATAAATCGCGGCTCTTCGCCACCAGCCAACATGCGTGCCAAGTAGTATATCGCAGCATTGGGATCGCTACCTCTGACGGACTTTATAAATGCCGAAATCACATCGTAATGCTGCTCGCCATTCTTATCGTAGAGAGCAATATTTTGCTGCAAGCAGGCCGTAACAAACTCGTCGGTAATAGTAATATCGCCATCGGTAGCTCCGGCAATTATATCGAGTATATTGAGTAATTTTCGGGCATCGCCACCCGCGAAAGTGAACAACGCAGCCGTCTGCTCGACCTTCACATTGCGCTGACGCAGCTCCTCGTCGGTCGATATGGCGCGCTCGAGAAGCGTGGAGAGTTCATCGTCGGTCATCGACTTTAAGATATAGACCTGACAGCGACTCAGCAGTGGCGAAATAACCTCGAACGAAGGGTTCTCGGTAGTAGCACCTATCAACGTCACAACGCCCTGCTCTACGGCACCCAACAACGAATCCTGCTGGCTCTTATTAAAGCGGTGAATCTCGTCGATAAACAGAAATGCGGCTCTGGCATTAAAGAGACTCTGCTTGCGTGCTGACTCGATAACCTCGCGCACCTCCTTAACGCCCGACGTCACGGCCGAAAGCGTATAGAAAGGACGTTTCAGATGACCGGCAACCAACTTCGCAAGCTTATTTTTACCTACACCCGGAGGGCCCCACAAGATAAACGACGGCACATTCCCCGTCTCGAGGAATTTACGGAACACGCCATGAGGGCCGACCAAATGAGTTTGGCCGATATACTCTTCGATGCTCTGCGGGCGCAGGCGCTCTGCCAAAGGTTTTGCCATAGAAAGGTCGATAGTTAATTTAGCATTTGCCGGTCATAATTGACAAAATATAGGCATCGGTCTCATTCATTCCGTCGCGACCGATGGTTGTAAGGTTACGAATCGAGCGATCGACATCCTCGTCGATAATACCCTCGAGCTTCGACACGCAGCGATGCTCCATTGCAAGCATTGCCGACAGAACAGCTGTCGAGACACCACTCGCCAACTTCAGCGCACAGCTCGGCTTCGCACCATCGCAAATCATTCCCGTAAGATTGGCAATCATGTTCTTAACGGCCATAGCAACTTCGTCGTAACCGCCACCCATAAGGTAGGTAATACCGCAACTTGAACCAGCCGCTGCAACCACGCATCCACACAGAGCCGACAAACGGCCCAAGCTCTGCTTAATGTAGATAACGGTCAGGTGGCTGAGCATAAGTGCGCGAGTGAGTTGCTCTTGGCTTGCACCACACTCCTCGGCATAAACAACAACGGGCAGCGTAGCCGTAATACCCTGATTACCACTACCCGAATTACTCATAACAGGTACCATTGCGCCACCCATACGGGCATCACACGCGGCAGCCGTATAGGAGATGATGCGCGAGAAAATCGTATCGCCAATAATAGCCTTCTCCTTATCGCCTCGCAGCGTACGGCCCAGCGAGTGACCATAATCAGAAGAAAAAGCACTCTCGGCAGCGGCCTTATTCAGGCGGCGCGCCTCGCGGATAAACTCTATCTCGTCGAGCGGGGCTGTCATCGAGAAGTCATACACGTCGCGCAGGGTAAGCTCCACATCATCATCTTCGGCCTCATCGCTCGCAGCTGAACGTTTATCGATCACAACGCTGCCATCCTTCTCGAGATATACCAACGAAGTGTGACCTCCAGCAATGATTGCTTTTGCATAGCGCGCAGCAGCCGTAACCTCAACCTCGATATAGAGTTTATCGACATCGCCCTCGGCAAGGTCAATTGAAATACGTCCCTCGTCGATCATCTGTTTACCTTGCTCAACAGCACTCTGGTCGGCATCCTTCAGCACCTCCAAGCCATACTCCGAACGACCGGCCAAGGCACCCAAAGCTATGGCGATAGGCAATCCCGTCATACCTGTACCCGGAATTCCGACACCCATTGCATTCTTCAGGATGTTGGCACTCAGTCGAACTGCAATCTTCTCGGGCTGGTGCTCTGCATCGCAAGCAATAGACTCGCAAGCGTGGGCTACGCATAACGCAACGGCGATAGGCTCGGTACAACCAATTGCAGGTACTACCTCTCGGTTTATCAGGGCGATAATTTTTTCGCGTTGGCTCTTGGTAAACATAGTTTTGGAGTATTAGTATTTATTGACTATCGTATTTCGAGTGCCATACGGCAAAGTGGCTCGTCGGCACTATTGCGGAACTCGAAGCAGTAAGCTCCATCGACATCGGCGCGAGCAAGCGACAAGGTATCGCCATACAGAGCCTCCTTCATAAAGTTAAGATCCATTCGCATAGCCGAAAGCTTTTCAGGCACCTCGATAGGCAGTGTATCAAATGCAAAATCTATATAACGCATTGTGTTCATGTGACGATTAAAGTCGATATGGCTATACGCCACCCTATGTTCTGCAATCTTATCGCCCGCAACGGCTGCAATACGCTTTGGAGCATCGCAAGGCGAGGGTGCATCGACAATAGTTCCTTCGTGAACCTTTGCCAAAGTATTCATATCGACAGGCATACGCGTATCGAAATCCAACATACACCATTGAGAGACGGCGCGGCCAAACTCGCGGCCATCCTTGTCGGCGAGAATGAAATTACGGGTAGAGGCCAAACGATTATAACCACCAATCCAAGTATAGAGCGTAAACTCCTCGTACTCGGCGGGGATATAATCCAACTCGAGGCACATACGCGACAACACCCAGCCGTAGTTCTTCTCGGCAAGGACATCTATACCGAAACCTCGACGATGGGCATCGCGTCCAGCGGCGTGAAGCACCATATTGAACATTGAAGATATAGATGCCCTTGATGTAAAGTCAACCGATTCGGGCTCAACGCTATATTGGAAAACACTTTTCTCTGCCATACAAATATTATTTATTATATCATACAAAGATAAGATTATGAATTCAAAATTCAAAATCCAGAGAATTAATCCTCGCAAATTCGAGCTGCAAATTCTTTTTATACGCTCATACAATAATCCGACACGCACCTGCGTTTTATTGCCGAAAACAACTAATTTTTGACAAAATGGGAATTACAATTTCAAAGACTTCGGAGGCTGCATTTGCCCGAGCAACGTTCCGATTAGCGAAGGGTAGTATTCGCTTTTCATACAAAGATTATCTGGCATTAGAGATTCTGCAAGAGCCAAACTCAATGGCAAACTTTATCCTTTTGGAGTTACTCACAGCTGACGACCTGTGTCAACTCTTTGAGCGAATTAAATACAACATAACAGTTCAGCCACATGCCGAGACTCTCGCGCCCGAAATATTTATGGCTGAGTATCGACAAACACTTGCTAATCAAACGATTGACAAGCACCTTTCGACCATTCACATCTTTCGCGATATTGCAGCCGATCCAACGACTGCCACCTCGAAAGCATTGGCCGAGTATGGTATTTCGGTCGAAATGATTGACCGCACAATCGAGAAGTTTACCGATATCGAGGTTGGTTTCCAGTCGCTGATTCAGTCCCCGTATCCGACGCAAGAAAATGCCGTATCGGAGATAATTTCCGCATAGGATTTTACGATAAAGCGTGTCGAAAAGCGCACGCCCGACACGCCTCTCTGTTTTTAGGTTAATTAGAATTATTGATTGATTGTTAAGACTCTTACCCTGCCTATATAAATGAAGTGAAGGCTGTCCCGAAAGTGAGACAGCCTTATTTCTTGCAAGTGGTATCTTTTTGTAATTGCAATACAACTACTCTGCCTGCTCGTAAATCATCTTCAGACGTCGCGACATAAAGTATTGCAGCACACCGCGTAAGAACATATAAGACGAGAAAGCCAGCCACAAAGCATTGTTGCCAATTAGCGGGCGCATCGAGAAGAAGATTGCAAAGTAGGCAATAGTCGAGTAGATCATCGAATCACGCATAATACGCGACTGGGTTGCGCCGACCATAATTCCATCCATAATAAATGGCATCGAGGCCGCAAGTGGAATTGCGATAATCCAGCCGATATAACGCGCAGCATACTCCAGAATCTTATCGGCATCGCCTGCACCACTATCCAAAAACAGCGTCAACAAATCGCGCCACCAGCCGACATACACTCCAACATATATCACACTCACGGCCAAGCCCCACAGCAGACATTTCTTAATACAATCGCGCAACGATACGCCATCACGCGCACCGATAAAGCGTCCCGTCAACGCCTCGGCCGAGTAGGCAAAGCCATCGTTCATATACGAGAAGAGCGTAAAGAGCTGCAACAGGATAGTATTAACAGCCAAAATCGTAGGGTCTCCCATACGCGCAGAAGCAGCGGTAAAGAATGTATATGTAGCCACGATACACAACGTACGGACAATAAGATCGCGGTTAATCAAGACGAACTCCTTCATCGACTGCATATCCACGACCTCACTCCACGTAATACGCACAAAACCACGACGATAGTGCCACCAAGTGATTGCACCCGTAACTATTACGCCCAGCCACTGCGCAATGACCGATGCGTAGGCAATACCCGTAATTCCCATCCCGAAATCAAAGGCAAGGAAGATACTAAACACGACGTGGATAACATTTACGGCGACAGCCACAATCATAGGAATTATGGCATTCTGCATACCCGTAAGCCATCCATTCAGGCCGAAGAGCAACACTCCGGCTGGCACTGCCCACACACGAGCGAAGAAGTATTCGGCAACCATATCGTCGCCATTCATTATCTTCAGTGCGCCCCATCCCAAAGGCTTTTGCAGCAGCAACACCAGCACACCAACCACCACCGACACCAATATGGCTCGTGCCAGCATCAACGTAGTTGTGCGGCTATCTCCCGCGCCATAGGCTTGGGCAGTAATACCACTCGTACCCATACGGATAAACGAGCAGTTCCAGTAGATAAAATTGAAAATCGAGACACCGATTGCCAATGCTCCAATTGTAGCCACCGAGTTACCCAGATGGCCGGCAATCATAGTACCCGCTATACCCATAATCGGCACCGTAATGTTCGACACGATGTTGGGCAGGGCAATACGCAATATTTCGCGATTCATTCCCATAGATAGCAACTTTTTACACTGCAAATATAGCAAATTATGCGTTTCTTTATTCTAATCGTAGTTCATAATGTTTTTTCCGCGCGTTTTGGTGTGCAAGTTGTAAAAAATAGATTACCTTTGCGCCGCAATTAAGCGTTTATAACACCTTATATATTAATAAATAGAATAAAATGAAAAAATTTACACAAGACTCGTCATCGGCTTTGTCACGTTTTTCGCGTGATCAGCGTACCCGTACGTCATCAGCCGAGAAGATCGAGCGCAGTCCCCGCCCTCGCCGTGAGGCCGACAACGAGGGACACTCAACTCGCGGAGGTCGTTCAACCGACTCTCGCCGTTCATCATTCAACCCCAATTTCTCGGCCGACAACCGTCCCAACTTCCGCGAGGAGCGCAACTTTGGCGACGAGAAGCGTAGCTATGGCAGCCGCAGTGAGCGTACATCACGCTCGGAGCGAGGCGAGCGCGCAGCACGCGGAGGAAATGGCGCAGGTTATGGTAAGAAGTTTGGTGCCGACCGCAGTGAGCGTTTTGAGCGTAACGAGCGTAACGACCGCAGCCGTTCGGATGGCGATTTCAAGCCCCGTGGCAGCAAGCCTTCATTCAAGGCAGAGGGTCGTGGTGGCTCGTTCAAGGGTGGCAAGAAGCCTTTCCGCCAGTCGGATGATCAGAAGCGCAGCTACCCCAAGTATAGCGCAAAGCAGCCCGGAGAGATGCGCCTGAACCGTTTCCTTGCACAGTCAGGCCTCTGCTCACGTCGTGAGGCTGATGATTTCATCACAGCAGGTTTGGTTAC
>JAGBIR010000201.1 GCA_017934845.1 Alistipes sp.
ATACCCAAACTAACAAACAACAAGAACAGAGAAATACCTGTAATAATATCGGGATTAAGCATCGGGATATTATTCAGCGTATTCAGTACCGAGCGTTTATGGCCTCGCAAGCGGTCAATACCGATAGCGGCAATACTACCCAGCACGGTCGATACGGCAGCCGACACCAGCGCGATAATCAACGTATTCTCTATCGCACTGACCAGCGAATGGTGCGCTCCGCTCTGGAAGAGCGACGTATAAAGTTTTGTTGAGAATCCTGTCCAGTTACCCAACACCTTTGCCTCGGTAAACGAAAATATGGCAATAATGATGATCGGAGCATAGAGCAACGTCAACAGCAGCCACAGATATGATTGAGCAATAAACCTTTTCATTATATGATTCCTCCCTCGTTAGATGCACGATCCTCGTCGCTATCGCTAAACAGATCAGTGGCAAAGATTATAACAAGCATAATAAGCGACAATGCGGCTCCATAGTTCCACATTCCGTTGTTGATATTCTCCTGAATTGTGGTACCAAAGAGCTTAATATTGTTCATCGTGAGCAACTCGGCAATGGCGAAGGTCGATATCGTTGGCATAAAGACCATCATAATACCACTCATAATACCGGGCATCGATAGCGGAAGAACAACCTTCAGGAACACAGTCATCGGATTAGCGCCCAAATCCTGCGCCGCCTCGATATAGCTATGATCCATCTTCGACATAGTATTATAAATCGGATAAATCATAAACGGCAAGAAGTTATATACCATACCGAAAATCAGCGCGCCCTCACCCAATGGCAGATGCATAAAATCAAACAGAGCCACCGTAGCAAGCGTACGCACCAAGATATTAATCCACATAGGCAGGATAAACAGCACCACCATCACGCGCGAACGACAAAGCGAACGATTACTCAAGATATATGCCGCCGGATAACCCAGCACGATACACAGAATTGTTGTAATGATGGCTATACCTATCGAATAGACAAACGTATTGGCTGCCTCGGGATTCGATATAAATTTCGAAAAGTTAGCAAACGTAAAGTTACCCGCATCATCCTGAAACGCATAGAAGCATATAAGGATAAGCGGCAGCACTACAAATATAAGCAGAAAAATGAAGTATGGCAGACTCCAAGTACTGCGTTTACGACTCATTCTTAACAACCATTTCATTTCGCATTCATTTATTTAGGTTGTTATACTCGCTTGATTCTTAAATCGTCGGGCTGAATACGGATACCGACAATATCGCGATCGTCCCATACGTCGTGCGTATCGACATAGATATTGTCGTCGTTCTCGGTACGTACCGTCAAGTGATAGCGGTCACCCTTGTAAAGGATAAATCTCACGTCACCCATCAACGTTCCATCCTCCTTATCATCCATCAGCTCCACCTTATCGAAGTCCACCTCGACCTCTACCTTTTCGCCGCCCGTAATATCGGGCATCTCGTTACAAACGAACGACTTGCCAAGTATCTCGACGTGCGTTGAATCTGCCATCGTACCCTCAAACGTGTTACATACTCGCTCCTTACGCATTACGTGAATATCCGAGGGTTTGATAATCATACTAACCTTCTGACCGACCTCAAAGGCGTTATAATCCTGAATCATAATCTCGTAGCCGTTATCGGTCATGACCGTCATCTCGTAATGCACTCCCTTAAATATGCACGACTGAACAACGCCATGGAACATAGCCGAATCGGTATGTGCAATGATATATACATCCTCGGGACGAATCACAACATCGACGGGAACATTCTCGCCAAAGCCCTCGTCAATACACTCGAACTCGCGACCCATAAACGACACCTCGCGATCGCGCAGCATCACACCATTCAGGATATTACTCTCGCCGATAAAGTCGGCTACAAAGGCATTTACAGGCTCATTATAGATGTCGGTAGGCGTACCAATCTGTTGCACCTTACCCTCGCTCATAACAACGATTGTATCGCTCAACGTAAGAGCCTCCTCCTGATCGTGCGTTACATATACAAACGTGATACCCAGCGTCTTATGCATATCCTTGAGCTCCATCTGCATATCCTTACGCATCTTTAGGTCAAGCGCAGCCAAAGGCTCATCCAGCAACAACACCTGCGGACGATTGATAATAGCTCGCGCAATTGCAACACGCTGCTGCTGGCCTCCCGATAGTGAGTTCACGTCGCGCCACTCATAGTCGGTCATACCCACCATCTTCAGAGCCTTACGCACGCGCGTCTCAATCTCATCGGGCTTAACCTTCTTGAGTTTAAGTCCAAAGGCAATGTTGTCGTAAACATTCAGATGCGGGAACAGAGCATAACGCTGGAACACGGTATTTACCGGTCGCTCGTGTGGCGGCACATCGGTAATATCCTCGCCCGCGATACGAATCTCGCCCTGATCGGCCATACCGAAACCTGCCAAAATACGCAACAGCGTAGTCTTACCACAACCCGACGGGCCAAGAATGGTTACAAACTCGCCCTTACGTACATAAAGGCTCACGTCGTCCAACACGCACTTGTCGCCGAACGACTTTGATATATTGCTCAATTCGATAATGTAGTTCGAATTTTTCATCTCTCAATAATGGTTTATATAGATATGTTTTTACTTCTTTGCGCTTTTATCAATAAGTCGCTTAATAGACTTTGTAACATCAAATTTCCACGTTACACCAACATTTATCGTGTGGCGTGATGTATAGTTGTTAGATGCCCACATAGCGTGCAATCTCACATCGCGGCTATTTTTAATCGGGAAATACTCCACACCGGCACCATAGAACCAATAATCCTTGTCTGGTGTCAAAAATGCCGGCATCGTATAGGGATTCTCCTCGTTGGCCGCCACCATATCCTCTGTCGAGAGATACTCCCCCCAGAAATCATAAGGCAACTCCGACGATGTTCGCTCCCAGCCCACCTTACCAAACAATCTTACCTTATCGCCAAACTCATACGCCGGCATAAAGTTTACCGTAATCTCATCCTTGCCAACCGACGAGAAATCCTTACCGCGCATAATGCAGTCCAAGCCGAGTGACAGGTTACCGACATAGAACATATTACCCACGGCCAGCACCTTTACATACTCGCCCGGAGCATACTCCATAAAGTTTACTGTCCATATCGATTCATAGCAATCCCAAGCACCATACCAACCTATGTTAAACGAGAAGAGATCCTCTTCACGCGGAACATACGAGAATGGCGATGTTGTCACCTGAAATGCAAAAGATGTAGTCTCCGAAGGATTTGCCCACAAGGCCTTTACGCCCCACTGATAAGAGCTAAAACTATTATAGAACATTGAATTCATATCGAAATATGAATCAATGTCGTAAGCATCGTACTCGTAGCTACCCAACATAAGCACATCCTTACCGGCTGAGAAGGTAAATCCGCCGATATTATAACTTATTGTAAGCCAATCAGTATTATCAAAGACAGAATCATCATCGCCATGCGCCGAGAAGAATTTTTGGCACAGCGAATACGAGAAATGCTTACTTATTTTACCGTCAACGTTTAGATAGAGTCCATCGCCACCAAAACCGGCCGGTCCACCGGAGACTACACGATTGTAACCAAATCGTGCGTCGAGCGAAATTGATGGAATCCAATCCTCCCCATCTTCCATAGTTGTATCACACTCTGATACAGATCCCTGCAGCGGCGCACTACTATCTACTTCCTGCGCCCAAGTTGCAGAGCCAGCCATAAGCATCATGGCCCCCAAAAAGGTAAAGAGTTTCTTCATTAAGCAGTAAAAATTTAATTACATAAGAGTATATTTTAATAATTAGCTTTCCGTTTTTGTTTTCTTAAATAGCTCTATTTCAAATAAAAAGCGGTTACAAGACCTGTAAAAGAAATCTCACAACCGTTTTTGATTTAAACAAAAGTACAATAAATAATCCAATAAACAACAGATTTGTCTATTTTTTTCATTTTTTTTCAAAAACAACAAATCAAATCACCACATCCGTAGCACCCCCGGCACCTCTCGATGCTATTCGGCTCGTTATTTGCATAACAAAATCCGACACAACAATTTAATATCTTTGGTTATGAAAAATATTCTTAAACTTACTCTTCTGGCGGCAACAGCACTTATCATAGGCTGTAGCGACGACAACTCCGACAATCCACTCAACCCTTCGGCCGAGTCTAAGCTCATTGGCTATGTATCGACCGATGGTCAGATTGTCAAGCCCGCAAATCCCAACGGATTCGGGGCGCGCATCCTCTCCAACACCTACAACAACGGCATAGGCACAATATCATTCAGCAACGCAGTATCAGCCATCGGCGATAAAGCCTTCTGGCAATGCACTACACTTCAAGCCATTACCCTACCCAACCGCATCCGCGACATCGAGGATTACGCCTTTGGCGGCTGCTCCAACCTCTCGCAGATAACCATCCCATCGAGCGTTACCGAGCTGGGCAATGGCGCATTCTCCTACTGTGATAATCTTGAAGCGTTCTATGGCGATTTGGCTACCGAGGACAACCGCTGCCTTATTGTCGGCACATCACTTGAGGCTTTTGCTCCAGCCAACCTCACCACCTACTCTGTTATCGATGGCGTAACCGAGATTGGCGGAGGCGCATTCGAGGGTTGTGAAAATATTATCGGCATCTCGCTACCTGCCAGCGTAAACGAAATTGACGAACGCGCTTTCGCCTATTGCCTGAGCCTTACCAGCATGACCATTCCCGCAGGTGTTACCGAGATTGACCCGTCAACCTTCGAGGGCTGCAGCGCATTGAATACCATTGTCCTGCCAAGCACCATCGCCGAAGTTGACGTAATGGCATTTAGCGGCTGCACGGCTCTGCAAAGCATCTATTGCGCTGCGACAACGCCACCCCGCATCGCCGCCGGCACATTTGCAGACATCGCCACCGCAGCTACCATCTATGTCCCCACCGCCGCCGTCGCTGCCTACAAAGCCGCTCCCTCATGGAGTGCCTATGCCGATAAAATCGTTGGTTACGACTTTTAACTAAGCGCAACTCCTTAATTTTACACACTTTAGGCGAGGCGCATCCTCGCCTTTTTTTTCTTTGACTAAATTTGTTTTTATCTTTACAAAATTGTATATTTGTACTATATTTTGTCATTTAATTACACAGCAATTATAAAATACTAACCACTATGAAACGATTTTTCACACTCATTATGGCGATTTTCGCCTTTGCTCTCGCCGCATGTACCAGCTCTGGTAGCGAAGAGGAGAATGTGCTTACATTAAGCATAGCTAAGGATAAATTCGACATTAATGCTAATGGCGAAACTATCGCAGTAGAGGTAACGAGCAACGTCGCTGTTACGGTTGAAATCCCAACGAATGTCAATTGGGTAAAGATGAACAACTCTCGTGCAAGCGCTACCAAGACCTACTATTTCGATGTGTCACCCAACAATGACTACACCCCTCGCTCAACCACTATTAAGTTTACGAGCAATGCCAACAACCTTTCAAAGAGCATATCTATCAATCAAGTTCAAAAGGATGCTATCGTCATTGCCAGCGATAATTACACCGTCGCAAAACAGGGTGGTGAGATTAATATAGAGGTCGGTCACAACGTTGATTTCGATGTGGAAATTTCCGAGAGCTGGATTACCACAAACTCTACACGAGCATTTGAAAACGAGACACTAACGTTCAAGATTGCCGCTAATGACTCCGACGATGACCGTGAGGGTACAATTAAATTTATCTCAAAAGACAAGGCCATCACACAAACTGTAAAGGTTTCCCAAAGCGGCTATGACCCTACCAAACCACGTAAGAATGAGATTTGGTACACATCAGCTGACGGAAACACCATAAATCCGGGTGCGAATTTCAATGTAAATATCGTATCTAACACCTACGAGGATGGTAAAGGTGTAATTAAATTTGATGGAAATATGGGTGA
>JAGBIR010000017.1 GCA_017934845.1 Alistipes sp.
ATCACTATCTTTGTGGAGTTGGAATAATTTATAAACTACTATATTATGAAAGAAATGGTATTGGTTTCAGGTGGTGCCGGTTATATCGGTTCGCACACCGCTGTTGAGCTTATTAATGCCGGCTACGACGTGGTTGTTGCCGACAACCTCTCAAACTCGGATATGAGTGGTGTTGAGGGCGTGCGTAAAATTACAGGCGTAGATGTTCCCTTCGTGAATGTTGACTGCTGCGACAAGGAGGCTTTCCGTAAGGTTTTCGAGCAGTATAACTTCAACTCTGTTATCCACTTTGCGGCATTTAAGGCTGTAGGTGAGTCGGTGGCTGACCCTATGAAGTACTATCGCAACAATCTGGTATCGTTTATGAACGTATTGGATTTGATGCGTGAGTTCGGCCGCCCCAATATCGTATTCTCTTCATCGGCTACCGTATATGGCGAGGCTGACCAGCTTCCCGTAACGGAGCTTACTCCCCGCAAGCCCGCTACATCGGCTTACGGTAATACAAAGCAGATGTGCGAGGATATCTTGCGCGACACGGTAAATGCTTACGATGGCCTTAAGGGTATCTCGTTGCGTTATTTCAACCCCATCGGTGCTCACCCATCAGCACTTATCGGCGAGCTTCCCCGTGGTGTTCCGCAGAACTTGGTTCCCTTCATCACACAGACCGCTGCCGGCATCCGCGAGTGTTTGAGCGTCTTTGGTGACGACTACGACACTCCCGATGGCTCTTGCTTGCGCGACTATATCGACGTAGTGGATTTGGCAAAGGCTCACGTTGTGGCTATCACTCGTATGATCGAGGATAAGAACAAGACCAAGTACGAGATCTTCAACGTAGGTACAGGTAACGGCGTATCGGTATTGGAGTTGGTTAACAGCTTCGAGCGCGTTAACGAGCTTAAGCTCAACTATAAGATTGCACCTCGCCGTCCGGGTGATGTGGTAGCTATCTGGGCCGACACATCGTTGGCAAACGAGGAGTTGGGCTGGAAGGCAGAGCGTTCGTTGGACGACACGTTGCGTTCGGCGTGGGCTTGGGAGAAAAATGTGCGTGGCATAAAATAAAAGCCCGCCCTCTCTCGTTATGAGTATTGACTCGCCTCTCTGGTCGTACAGCAAAGTGGTGCGAGCGGGTGGTGTAGTAGAAAAATAGGTTACTGATGAAAAAATTTTTAATGTTATTGGTGTTGCTTGCCCTCGGCTTCTCGACAGTCGAGGCGCAGCAACGCTATATTATCCCGAAGTATAAGAAGAAGAAGGAGGTCAAGGAGTACTCGTTGGTAAACGAGAAACGCCCCTTCGAGGTATATCTTGGCGGTACGGTTAACTTCTCACTCGGTGTGCAGAATCATATCAAGTTCAATGACCACGGCTACTCAACCAAGTACAATGGCGACGTTGACCTTATGGGCGGCAGCGTGTCGTTGGGTGCTGCCTACAAGCTGGGTAAGCACTTTTCGGTAGGTGCCGAGACGGGCGTGTTGTTCCACAATCCCGACAAGGTTGGTGGCAAGGGTAAGGAGAAGAAGATCTATCCCACGCTGCCATTCTCGGGTGTCTTCCGCTATTACTATGGCGAGCCGAAGGTAACACACCCCTACCGTTTCTACAACTATGTGCAGGTGGGCCCGCAGTTCTTCTTTGACGATAAGTCGCGTACGGTAGGTATGCTGGCCGGAGCGGGTGGCGGTATGCGTCTGTTGATTGCCAATACGTTGCGAGTAGAGATGCAGGTGGGCTACCAGATGAATATGCGTCGTCCGGAGCCCTACTCGGGTGGTGCCTACGATGTGCCACTCGGTGGTGTCAACTTCAAGGAGTTTGCCCATATCGTGCAGTTCGGTATGAACATCTACTTCTTCTAAGCATCGCGATAATAGACCAACAAAAACGAGTATCAGCCGCGTGGGTTGATACTCGTTTTTTTTGTGCAGCGCGGGGCTTGGCTGCAATACCTAATACGCCACCTTATCCTCTTTGGTCTCCCATTTGCGGAATGTACCCAACGCTTCGTCGCGCAGGAAATGCTCGCAACGTATCGAGCGGCGGTTGTAGTCCAACGCCAGCTGGTCGTAGATGAACGAATCGTCGAATTTTATCCTCTTGGCATCGGCCTTCGTGTTGCCATAGCATATACGCTCGACGCCCGCCCAGTAGAGCGCGCTGAGGCACATCGGGCAGGGCTCGCACGACGAGTAAACCGTGCAGCCATCCAACTTGAATGTCCCCAACTTCTGGCACGCCTCCCTGATGGCCGACACCTCGGCATGTGCCGTGGGGTCGTACATAGCGACTACGCGGTTAGCTCCCGTAGCTATGACCTCACCTCCGCGCACTATAACCGCTCCGAAGGGTCCTCCGCCGCTATCGACATTTCGGTTGGCAATATCGATTGCCATACGCATAAATCGCGCATCGTCGGCCGAGAAAACCTTGCTCTCGGCAAGTGGCTTGGGGTGGGATTTGAATGCCTTGGCAATGCGGTATCCAACCCAAATAAGCGTGGCGACGATTAATATCCAAAATAGCGTTACGCCACAAATGATGATAATTTCTACCGTTTTCTCGCTCATATCTTCTTAAATAATAAAATAAAAAGTGCCACAATCGAGTGAGTAACGCACCCCGATTGTAGCACTGTAATCTGTTCTTTATCTAAGCGTTACTTATCCTGATAGAGGAATCGCTTGATACTGCGCTTCGGGGTCTTCTCAAACTCCGATGTCATCAACTCGTAACGAGCAATCTTCTCGTAAGCTGCCACCTGGGTGTTGAGCTGCTTGATGTTGTCGGCCATAATCTCCTCCAACGCATCCTTGTCGATACCCTCATTCTTCGCCTGGTCGTAGTCGGGCACGATAAGTGCGGTGAGTACGCCCTTGCGCTCAACGATAAGTGACTCCAGCACGAGCGACATATTGTTGAGCTTATCCTCAATCTCCTCAGGATAGATATTCTGACCCGTACCTGTAAGGATCATAGTCTTGCAACGGCCCTTGATGAAGATGTTACCCTTCTCGTCGATAATGCCCATATCGCCTGTATGCAACCAACCATCCTTCTCGAGAACGGCATTTGTAGCCTCTTCGTTCTTGTAGTAGCCCATCATCACGTTCTCGCCCTTAACCAGAATCTCGCCAGCGATGTTCTTCGGGTCGGCAGAGTCGATCTTTACCTCCATAATGCCCGGCAACTCGCGTCCGCACGACGAACCTGCAAACTCGCAGGGAGGAGCAAAGCTGATAAGCGGAGCGCACTCGGTCATACCATAACCAATCGTGAGCGGGAAGCCAATCTTACGCAGGAATGACTCGGTCTCCTGATTCATAGGTGCGCCACCGATGATAAAGATGCCTACCTCGCCACCAAACGAAGCCATCAACTTCGACTTGATGATTGAGTAGAGAGCGGTATTTACAAAAGGAATCTTCATTGCGATGCTCATCGGGCCCTTCTCCAACATAGGCATAATCATCTTGCGATATACCTTCTCGAGAATCAGGGGCACGCTACATACGATTGTAGGCTTTACCTCCTGCATAGCGTCAATCAAAATCTTTGGCGACGGCATACGGCCCAGAAGTGTGATGTGACCACCTACAACCAACTGCACCAAAAAGTCGAAGGCGCAGCCATAGGCGTGAGCCAAAGGCAGGAACGAGAGTGTACGACCACCCTTGTAGATGTAGTTCTTACCCGTTTCGGGATTCTTCACATACTTACCAAAGACCATGTTACCCGTAAGGTTGTTTACCGACAACATTACGCCCTTCGACGAACCTGTCGTTCCCGATGTGTAGTTCAAGAGAATCATATTCTCGTTGGGAACCTCCTTGAACTTGATATCCTCGACCTTGAAGCCTGCGGGGTACTTCTTCTTAAACTCTGCATCGAGGCTCGTTGCTATCTCGGCAGCCTTTTTACCCTCCTTCTCGTAAACCAATCTAAAGTCATCGACAAGGAATGCAGCCTCCAATTCGGGCATACGGTCGGTGTCGAGTGACTGCCAGTGTGCGCTACCGGCGAAGAGCAGGCGGCTCTCCGAGTGGGTTACGATATTCTCAACGTCGGCAGGGTTGAAGTCCTGCAAAATAGGTACAATAACCACACCATAGGTAATCGTAGCAATGTAAGTTACGCACCAGTTGATGTTGTTGCGGCCAATAAGTGCTACCTTATCGCCAGCCTTGATGCCATACTTCTCGAACAACAGATGTAGGCGAGCCATTCGCTCGGCCATCTCCAGATAGGTAATGGTCTCTTTGCTGAAATAGTCCGACAAGGCGGGGCTATCATGAAACTCACGAAAGCTCTCCTCGTACATTCTGATTAGATTCTCCTGTAACATATTATAATATTATTCTTTTTTATTATTCGGTTTTTCGTCTTTGGGCTTTCCCCAAATGTAAATCTTCGACTCCGTTCCATCCTTTAGTCGCTGGATATTCTTACGGTGCGACCACAGTAGCAGTATTGCTACGGCAAACGAGAAGAGGATGAATGTAAACGAAATCTCATTGTCGCGCGACCACTCGCTTGTCGAATAGAGCAACACCAGCGCGGGGAAGCAGCAGCCGGCCGTCATCGAAGCCAGCGACACATAGTGCGTAAATAGGAATACCAACATCCACGCTGCGAAGCAGAGCATCACAATCTGGGGATAGATACCCGTAACGGCACCCACCAGCGTAGCCACGCCCTTGCCGCCCTTGAAGTTGGCAAAGATGGGGAAGATGTGACCTATAACGGCTGCGAAAACGCCCAAAATCTTAAGATTGATCATCCACGCTGCGTTGATGTCGGGGTCGTAGCGCAGGATGCTGAATAGTGATACGGCAGCGAAGCCCTTGAAGAAATCCAGAATAAAGACAGGAATTGCTGCTCGCTTGCCCAATACGCGCAACATATTTGTTGTGCCGGCATTCTTTGATCCATGCTCGCGGATGTCGATGCCATAATACTTTTTACCAATCCACACTGCACTGGGGATAGATCCCAACACGTAGGCCAAAAGCAGCATCGTGATAGCGCAGTAGTATGTAATAAAACCCCAACTTGCCATAATTTCACTCTTGTTATGTACACACAAAACGAGAAAAACATCTCATTCTTTCGTCATACGAAAATCAATGTTTCCCCAAATTTTTACAAATATAGTGATTTTTTGCTCTTTAACACACTTTATTTTATAAAAAATAGCAAACTTTTACTCCGTAAATGTTCTATTTCGCCAACAAAATTCTCTCTTTTTCTCTTAACGGCAAAATATATGTGATTAAGACTCTCCAAAAGTTATAAAGCCGCATACAAATGGGACAAAATAACCCATAATGTGGCGAAATGATAGGCCATTTGTCGAAATTATGGTATCTTTGTAATGGAAGAGCCTCTGCGCGCCGGCGTTAATTGTCGGGCGTAAGAGGGCTCAAGAGAGGCAGAAAACAGGCTGAACATAGGCAGAAAAACCATCCACGAACTATGAAGAAGATAACCATAGCAGCAGACTCGTTCAAAGGCTCACTCTCGTCGCGCCAAGTGGCCGATGCCTTTGCCGAAGGGGTGAAATCCGTATCGCCGGATTGCGTCATCCGTAAGGTATATGTTGCCGACGGAGGCGAGGGTACGGTTGAGGCTTTGGTTGCGATGAGTGGCGGCAAGGTGGTCGATGCAGAGGTCTGCGATCCGCTTATGCGAAGGGTCGTGGCGCACTATGGCTTGATTGACGATGGTGCGACGGCGGTTATCGAGATGTCTTCGGCGAGTGGACTTACAAGGCTCTCGGTCGAGGAGCGTAACCCGTTGAAAACCTCTACGTTCGGTACGGGCGAACTCATAGCCGATGCCCTGCGTCGTGGCGCGCGAAAGCTCCTTATTGGCATTGGTGGCAGCGCGACCAACGATGCGGGAATGGGTATGCTGCGCGCTTTGGGATTTCGTTTTTTGGATGGCTATGGACAGGAGCTTGCAGGCTGTGGCGAGGATCTGTCGCGCATTGAGTCTATCGACTGCAGTGGTGTGGCGGCAGAGCTGCGTCAAACGGAGATTTTGGTGGCGTGCGACGTACAAAATCCACTCTATGGCGAGCAGGGTGCGGCATATATCTATGCTCCGCAGAAGGGTGCTGATGCCCTCGTGGTCGAGCAACTCGATTGCGGTTTGCGCCATTTTGCCGAGGTGGTGAAGGCACACAATGGTGCCGATGTGGCCGATGTGGCGGGTGCGGGCGCAGCCGGAGGTCTGGGCTACACTTTTATGGCGTTGCTGGGTGCGAGGTTGGTGCGCGGCATTGATATGATGCTCGAGGCTGCGCATTTCGACGATGTGATTCGTGGCTGCGACCTTGTCGTTACGGGCGAGGGGCGCATCGATAGCCAGACGCTTATGGGCAAGGCCCCGAGCGGAGTGCTGCAAGCCGCTATGCGTCAGGGTGTTCCTGTGGTCGCAATTGGCGGTGCGGTCGAGATGTGCGATGAGTTGCGCGAGAGTGGTTTTGCCGCCATAATTCCCATTGCCGATGCTTCGATTCCTTTAGAGGTGGCTATGCGAAGTGATGTCGCCGAGGAGAATGTGCGGCTTACGGCAGCAAAGATTGCGCGGGAGTTTTTTATGGCGAAATGTTAATCATCGACTCAAGTCCAGTTCGCCAGAATGCAATAGCGAGGATCTCAAGACATTCTCGAGAAACCTCGCTGTTTTATAATTGAAAGTTGGAGTGTATTATTCTTGGATGGCCAAATCTTCGGGCAGAATACTGAATTCCCACACTTTATAACCATTAGGATCTACAGTGTATGACCAATATTCTTCATCATAAAATTGTCGCCCGGCATCGCAACGTTGATCATAAGTCCACGTTCTCAGGGTATCGCCTTTCTCTGATTTAACCACCAATTTCGAAAGTCTTACCGAATATGGATTTGCAAGTTCTTCAAAATCAAAGTCGAAATTCAACTCCTTACGTGCCAAACGCTTTGTTGTTTCGGGATTAATACGACAACATTCAAGTATTTTTACTTCTGTTGTTCCTACTAATTCTATTATCAAGGTTTGGGTAGTGTTATTGTTTATTCGCCATTCTCCATAATACCAAATATAATCATCGCATGTAAAGTTTGAAAAAATAGACCATAGAAACACAAAACAAATACAATATATTACTTTTTTCATAAATCAATCGTTTTAATTATTTATATTAATTACAAAAGTATGTCGTGATTGGACTATTAGATTTTTATATACCCCCACCGCTTCGCTTGTCCCCCTATTTTAAGGGGACAATTCTCATTCTTATTCCTCGCTAAGGTAGTGTGGAGCAATCGCTATGCGAGGCTCTGCATCTCGATAAGTTTTGCATAGATGCCACCGCGCGCCATAAGCTCGGCGTGAGTACCCTGCTCGGCAATGCGGCCTTGGTCGATAACTATGATGCGGTCGGCATTGTGAATCGTACTCAGGCGATGGGCAATGACAATC
>JAGBIR010000202.1 GCA_017934845.1 Alistipes sp.
GGTCTTCATATAGTAGATGAATCGTGACGAGCAACCGATACCCGAAACGAAAGTAAACTTGTTGTGCGGAATGTCCAGCGCATCAGCCACCTCGGGCATAGCACGCTGCACAGCGTTCAAAATGGCGTGGTCACCGCAACCCGGGCACCACTTTACCAACTGGTCGCTCTTAAAATCTGCAGGGGTATATTTGTATTCTGCCATAGCTTTTGGTGGTTTATAGTAATGAATTAAACTTCTCTTTTAGTTCAACAACTGTGAAGGGCTGGCCCTCGGTCTTGTTGTACTGCTCGAATGTGAACTCCTGGAAGTTCTGACGCAGATATGACGCAAACTGACCCTCGTTAAGCTCGCATACTACAAGGTGCTTGTGGCCCTGCAAAAGCTCCTTAACGCCGTGGGGCAGCGGGTTGATATAGTTGAAGTGCAAATGAGCGATGCTCTTGCCCTCATCCTGCAAATCGCGAACAGCGGCAGCCAAGTGACCCTTTGTACCACCCCAACCGATAACCAATACGTCGGCATCGGCTGCGCCCATAATCTCGGGTGTAGGCAACTCGTCGGCAACCTTTGCAACCTTTGCTGCACGGGTGCGAGTCATCTCCTGATGGTTGGCGGGATCATACGAGATTGTACCGCGCAAGTGATCCTTCTCCAAACCACCAATACGGTGCTGCAAGCCTACCTTACCGGGGAATGCCCAGCCACGAGCCAGATTCTCGTTACGCTTGTAGGGCTGGAACTCACCCTCACACTCCTCTACGATAGGAGGACAGATTGCGGGGTAGTCGGCCATTGAAGGGATACGCCAAGGCTCAGAGCCGTTAGCGATGAAGCCGTCGGTAAGCAAGATTACGGGGGTCATATGCTCCATTGCAATCTTTGAAGCCATAAATGCGTAGTGGAAGCAGTCGCTCGGTGAAGATGCAGCTACAACAACCACGGGGCACTCTCCGTTACGGCCATACAGAGCCTGCATAAGGTCGCTCTGCTCGGTCTTTGTAGGAAGACCTGTTGATGGACCGCCACGCTGAACATCGACGATAACCAACGGAAGCTCGGCCATAACCGCCAAACCCATAGCCTCGCTCTTAAGCGACAAGCCGGGGCCTGAAGTGGTTGTTACCGCGAAATTACCTGCATAAGCTGCACCGATTGAAGTACAGATACCTGCAATTTCATCCTCGGCTTGAACGGTCTTTACGCCCAAATCCTTGCGCTTTGCAAGCTCCTCCAAAATAACTGTTGCAGGAGTGATGGGGTATGAACCACAGAAGAGTGGCAAACCCGACTTCTCGCTTGCTGCGCACAAGCCCCACGCTGTTGCAACGTTACCGTTGATTGAGCGGTATGTACCCTTCTCCAGCGGAGCTGCGTTTACCTTGTAGGTATTAGCAAACTGGTGAGTATTGGCTGCGTAGTTGTAACCTGCATCGATAGCGCGCTTGTTAGCCTCGGCAACAACGGGGTTCTTCTTTGCAAACTTCTCGTCGATATATCGCTTTGCGTAGTCCTCGGGACGATTGTAGATATAGAAGCATATACCGAGTGCAAACATATTCTTACACTTCACTACCGACTTGTTATCCAGACCCATATCGGCCAAGGCTGCCTTTGTCATTGTAGTGATGTCGGGGATTACCACATTGTAACCCTCCAAGCCAAGCTCGGCAATGGGATCCATAGTGGTAAAACCTGCCTTCTTAACATTCTCCTCGGTAAGAGTGTCACCGTCGAGGATTACCGTAGCATCCTTCTTCAACCATTTACGGTTGGCCTTCAAAGCTGCGGGGTTCATTGCTACCAGCACATCGCAGTAGTCACCCGGATTAGATACAACGCCGGCTCCGATATGTACCTGGAAGCCTGAAACGCCTGCTACCGTACCCTGCGGTGCGCGAATCTCGGCCGGATAGTCGGGGAAGGTAGAGATACCGTTACCGATCAAGGCCGATGTGTTCGAGAAGAGCGTACCTGTAAGCTGCATACCGTCGCCCGAGTCACCCGAGAAACGGATCACAACATCCTTCAGCTCTTTCGCATTCAAATTCTCCATAATTTTTCAGTTAATAGATAATGGTTTTATGTTAATTGTTTATGTTATGTTTCGGTCATTTTTTCGCACGCTCATTTTTCACGCAAAAATCTTCGCGCGCGTATAACTATACAAAGATAGGATTTTATTTGGTACGTTATACCTCGAAGTGCTGAAATTTTCTCTCCATAGTCGAAATTTCCTATTTCTCGGTACTGTCATAAATAAAAAAGAGCGCCAAACACACAGTTTAGCGGTCAGTTGTTGAGTTGCTTAACCCATTATGGATTTTATCTTGTCGTTGAATTCGCTCCTTAGCGACTCTATCAACTCCTTGACGCTTACAATCCTGTCACTTCGCCAAGCGTTTGCTCCGCAGAAAAACTTATTGCTCTTTTGAAGTCCATTCCTCTAAAGGAACGGTCAAAGATATGAAAAAATATTTTGAAATGTTGGATTTGGTATTTTGAATGTTGGAAATTTCTTTTATTTTAACTCCTTTTACCTCTTTCGTTCGGCAAGATAGACACCTGCGAGGATGAAAACGGTACCAACTACGGCAAGTGCTGTGATGCGCTCGTCGAGAATAAGCCACGATGTAAGCATTGCCACTATCGGGTTGATATAAAGATAGTTGGTTGCGCGAACTGCTCCCAGCTTTTCGATAACCACGTTCCACGCCCAATAGCATAAAAGCGAGGCGATAACTCCCAGATAGAGCAAGTTGCCGATAACTGTGGGGTTGGCGAAAATAGTCCAGTCGATATCGAACGGCTCAATAAGAAAGTAGGGCAGAAGTGTAAGCACGCCATAGAAAAACACCTTGCGGGTGAGCATCAGCGGATGATATTTTCCTTCGAGTCGCAACACGATAATACTGTAAATCACCCACATAAGAGCTGCGCCCAACGTCAGAATGTCGCCCAGCGGGTCGAGCTTCAGGATAAACTCTCCATTAAAAACCACCAGCGCAACGCCCGCCATCGAGAGCAACGAATAGCGATAGAGCTTTGGCGAGACCTTCTCTTGGCGGCTAATCAGGTGTATGGCGAGTGTGGTGAGCAGAGGAGTTGCGGCAATGATTATCGCCACGTTTGATGCTAGCATGTAGAGCAGCGCGGTATTCTCCAGCAGGAAATACATCGAGCCGCCCGTTATGCCGAGCAGAGCCATCTGAAGCTCGTCGCGCCAATTGTTGCATAGCCACTTGCCACGGAAAAAGGGCAACATACAGATGTAGGCTATGGCGAAGCGCAACGTCATAATTTCGGCAGGCGATAGCCCCTCATCGAGCAGTATCTTCGAGCTGACAAAGGTTGTTCCCCACAGCGCGGCTGTCAGGATGGCTATAATATGATATATTGATTTCAATGAAGTCTGTTTTAGCGTATTGAATTCATTCTGATGCTTGCCTTGACCAGCGCGATGGCGCGAATACGGCTAATCTCGATATCCTTATCGGCGTGGTGGGGATTCTGGCTCACCAAGCGAACGTAACCCTCGCGGTCAGACTTCTGGATATACTTTACGGTGATATACTCCTCTCCCTCCAAATCTATCGAGAGCAGATACATATCACCCCAGAAAATATCCTCGATATTGTGCAACTGCTTGTATAGCACGATGTCGCCACTCTTAAGCAATGGGTACATCGAGTCGCCCGAAACATAAATTGCACCGTCGCACTTGGGCAGGTTGGGAATGTGGATGAAATTTACGGGCTTGCTCTCCTCCTGTTTGGTAAACAGAGGTACCAGACCCGCCGTACCCTCGATTGAGTAGAGGGGCACGCTCTGCATAGGGAGCGAGTTGTCCGAGCGGAGACGGAAAGCGGTGTAGTCGGGCTCGGCATTGAACATATCGCCCTCGCCGGTCTCGAGCCAATCGGGATTAACGTTCAAATCCTGAACCAATATATTCTTGTTGCGAGTCGATAGTCCGCACTTACCTGTTTCGATCATCGAGAGCGCTGCTTTACCGATGCCAAGTCGTTGAGCTAATTGCTCTTGCGTTAGCTTTAGCTCCTTACGTATAAGTTTAATTTTGCTGCCCATAATTTTACTATCAAAAAATATTATATTAAATTTTTGTACCCTTTCTATTGTAAATTCAATAATTGAACGTATCTTTGTGGTGCAAAGTTAAGCATTTTATTTTAATATGCAAATTTTATGAGCGGTAAATGATTAAAATTTTGATTTAAGTAAACTTGTTTATCGTGGTGAAGAGCAACTTCTTGTGGCAGCGGAGTGGTGACTTTGGAAGGTGGTCGCCTATGCTTTGAACTACGAGTTAAGCAAGTTAAATTTAATACAACCAAATGAATATTATGTATAGAATTAGTCCTGAATGTTACTGCAAGCTATTTGAGCTATTGCTCGAAGAGTTTGACCGAAAGGAGTATTACTCTGGATCTTTTGAGTTTGATTTTAAGGGTGTTAGATTTCGTATGGTGCTCTCGGCGTTTATCTATCGACGATTGGAGAAACGGCCCGAAGGTGAGTTTAGTCGCGTGTGTGACGTAGTGCCTGTGTGGTGGGAACTTCACACCGAATATGAGGGCGAAGAGCTGTTGAATGACTTTTCGTTTAACGAGTTGAGAGCCTATATTCGTGAGCAATAAATCGTTGATTGGGTATCAAATGTGGCTGATAAAACATTGAATTTTTATCGGTTAAGTGAATGTCAAATTTTTAGCTTCAATAATTTAACACTATGTCAAAATCAAATATATTATTAAGTAATCCGTCGTCGGGGAGTGTCGCGGAAAATATCGACTCCTCGGCAGTGGCACAATCGCTTGGCGTGGCCCCTTCGTTTGCCGATTTTGCTACTGCGGTCTATCCTTTTCTGGAGCTCCAGCCGTTCCATCGTGTCTATTTCCACCTGCTCGAGATGTTTGCCAAATGGCAGGTTAGGAATCTGATTGTTTCGATGCCTCCCCAGCACGGCAAAAGTGTCGGAGCAAGCACATTGTTACCTGCATATATGCTTGGACTGAATCCCGATGCGAGGGTTGCAATTGCTTCATATTCATCATCTTTGGCTAATAAATTCAATCGCCGAGTGCAGCGCATCTTGGAGGGCGCGGAGTATGGTGCGATATTTCCCCAAACGCGAATCAAGGTCGGAGGAAAGCCACCGCAATATCTTCGTACGGCCGATGAGGTCGAGATTGTAGGGCACGATGGAGGTCTGTTGTCGGTTGGTCGTGAAGGTTCGCTGACGGGAAATCGCGTTGACTGCTTTATCCTCGACGACCTCTACAAAGATGCGATGGAGGCCTATTCGCCGCTTATTCGCGAGAATTGCTGGGAGTGGTACACCTCGGTTGTTAAGACGCGAATGCATAACAACTCGAGTGAGTTAATTGTATTTACGCGTTGGCACGAGGAGGATTTAATTGGAGTGCTGCGGCAGCGCGAACCCTGCTGTGACATAAAGAGTTGGTATGATGTGGAGTCGCTTGATGAACATACGTGGGCGTGCCTGAATTTCGAGGCATTGATGACCTGTGAGCCGAGTGAAATCGACTCCCGACAGGTAGGCGAAGCTTTGTGGCCCGAACGTCAGAGTGCGCGACTGCTTGAGTCGAAACGCCGTTTGGATGCGGTGCGATTCGAGAGTATGTATCAGGGGCGTCCTTCGTCGCGCGGAGGTTTGCTCTATGGCGATGGCTTTGCCGAGTGGGATACGCTGCCTGCCGATATTGTGCGTAGAGCGAACTATACCGATACGGCCGATATGGGTGATGACTATCTCTGTTCGATGAGTTATGCTGTCGATACAGATGGCGTGATTTACATCCTCGATGCGGTCTATTCGCGTGAGCCAATGGAGGTTACCGAGGGTCTTGTGGCCGAGATGTTTACCCGCTCGGAGGTGCGCTCTTCGCTTATCGAGAGTAATAATGGCGGACGTGGTTTTGCGCGAGCCGTTGGTCATTTGGCTCCGCGGGTTAAGGTTGAGTGGTTTCATCAGAGTGGCAACAAGGAGGCGCGAATCTTGTCGAATTCTGCTACGGTGCAACACGTTGTGCGATTCCCGCGTGGGTGGTCGCAGCGTTGGCCCGAGATGTATGCCCATCTTACTACCTATCGTCGTGAGTTTAGGTCGAATCGCTGGCACGATGCGGCTGATGTCTTGACGGGTATTGTTGAGCGTGAGGTGGTAGATCGACGTCGGTCGAGAGTCTTACATGTGGGATTCAACAATTAGGAAGAATCCGTCTAACAAGGCTCTTTTGGCATCTACCTCGTTCATGAAATGCTCACATACGCTTTAGTATGCTGCGCTTTCGTGAACTTCGAGCAGTTTCAACCGACGCTGCGGAGTGAGTGCAGAGAAAGTTTACTTTCTTTGCCGAGCCGCAAGGAGGAAACACCACCCTTGTGGTGGGGTAAAATAGCTCATGTTATACGAATTCTGCAAAAAAAGTTGACTAACAAGGCTCTTTTGGCATCTGCCTTGCCTGAAAAATACTTGATATACGATTTTAGTAAGAGAAGAGGGTGTCCCGCTCGGTAGGCGGAACACCCTCTGTAAGTTTTGTCATAAAAAATTTATTTTTGCAAATCCTCCAGACGTGCTACGGGCGAAACGTCAAGACCCGAGAGCATACCAGTCTGATAACGATAATAACCTGATATAGCAATCATTGCAGCATTGTCGGTCGTGAACTTTAGCGGCGGAAGGAACGTGCGCCAGCCACGACGTCGGCCTGCCTCGGCAATAGCTTCGCGCAGACCCGAATTGGCTGAAACACCTCCCGCTATGGCTATATCCTTTATGCCCGTACGCTTCGAAGCCTTTATGAGCTTGTCAAGCAGAATGTCGATTATGGTAGCTTGCAGCGATGCACACAAGTCGGCCTTGTTCTTCTCGACAAAATCGGGATCTTCGGCCACCTTGTCGCGCAACGTGTAGAGGAACGATGTCTTGAGTCCCGAGAATGAGTAGTCGAACTCGCCCTTAACATGAGGCTTTGCAAACAAGAATGCCTTGGCGTCGCCCTCCTTTGCAAGACGGTCGATTACAGGGCCGCCTGGGTAGGGGAGTCCCATAACTTTGGCACACTTATCGAAGGCCTCTCCCGCAGCATCGTCGATCGTAGAGCCTATAATCTCCATCTCGAGCGGTGACGAAACCTTTACAATCTGGGTGTGTCCGCCACTAACCAACAGGCAGAGGAACGGAAATGCCGGATGGGGAATTTCGGTGTCGGGCAGGTCGATGAAGTGCGACAAAATATGACCTTGCAGGTGGTTGACCTCGACCATAGGTATGCGATGCGCAATAGATAGTCCTTTGGCGAAAGATGTACCAACCAAAAGTGAGCCGAGAAGACCCGGACCGCGTGTAAAAGCTATGGCATCAATCTTGTCGGGTGTTACTCCGGCCTCTTTTAGAGCCGTGTCCACTACGGGAATGATGTTTTGCTGATGTGCGCGCGAAGCGAGCTCCGGAATGACGCCTCCGTACTTGATATGTACTGCCTGTGAGGCAATTACATTCGACAGAAGTGTCGTGCCGCGAAGGACAGCCGCCGAGGTGTCGTCGCATGAAGATTCGATTCCAAGTATGGTAATATCCATTTTTTAAGCAGTTTTTTCTATTATTAATAGAAAAATTTTTACATTTGTAGGATTTATAAGCGTAATCCTATGGGCAAAGTTACGAAAATATTATTAAAGACGCTATCAGTTGCAATATTGTTTCTGATATTTTGCCCTATTATGCTTACTCTTCTGATCGAATTACCATCGGTTCAGAACTTCTTGGTTGACAAGGCGGCGAAGATTGTGTCGGAGAAGATTGGTACAACGGTGGCGATTGAAAAACTGCGTTTTCGCTTTGTCGATGGGTTAGTTTTGAATGGTTTTTATGCCGAGGATTTCCAGCACGACACACTGCTTTATGTCGATCGCTTGAGTGTTAAGTTTGGGAGCTTTAACCAAACTGATGGTTTGCAGTTGCGTAGCGGTAAGGTGCAGGGCGGTCATCTCTTCCTGCACGAGACTCCCGAGGGGGATATGAATATCAAGCACGTGGTCGATCGACTGACCAAGAAGGATCGTACGCCAAAGGAGAATCCTTTCCGTCTGACAATAGATAAAATCCGTTTGGAGGATTTCGATCTTATCATCGAGCGTAGAGAGCATCGCGATCCGGAGTACGGTATCGACTTTTACGATATGCACATCAATCGACTGACGGGCGATGTAGAGAACTTCAGCTTGGCAGGTAGCAATGTGAGTGGTAATGTGAGCGGCTTTAGCTTCGAGGAGCATACGGGCTTTGCGGTCGAGAATTTTGCAACCGCATTTGTTGTGGGCAAGGGTACGCTGGAGTTTGAAAATCTTGTGGTTGAAACCGCAAAGAGCCGAATCAATCTGCCGCAGGTTGCGCTGCGTGGCGAGGATTGGGGTGCGTATAAAGATTTCATTCGAAACGTAAAAATCAGCGGTCAGATTGTCTCAAGCGGCATTTCAACTGACGACATAGCACACTTTGCTCCAAAACTATTACAGTGGGAGCTTGCGGCACATGATGTTTCGGCCGAGGTATCGGGTCGTGTTGCCGATTTGAGGGTTAACGTGCGTAATATGGAGTTTGGCCAGAGCAGTAGCCTGAAGGGTAATGTTCGTTTGCGCGGCCTGCCCGATGTTAAGCGTGGTCGCATGACGCTCGATCTGCAACGCCTAAAGACCAATGCCGCGGATATAGCTCCCGTGTTGGCGGCTATTGCTCATCTGAATATTTCGGGTAAGAGCTTTTCGGCTATGGAGGCTGCCGGCGAGATTGTTTTGGCGGGTAAGCTGGATGGCTCGATGCAGAACTTCGATGGCGATGCGACACTCACTACAATGGCGGGTGTGGCATCGTTGAATGCTTCGAGACACCCTCGCGAGGGTAGCGATAAAGAGAATCCTGTTGCCGCTCTTCGTGCGCACGCCGATTTGCGCCACATTCGTTTGGGTGATTTGTTGCACTCAAAATTGTTTGGCAACCTTACTGCAACGGCCGATTTTAATGGTGCGGTTGCGGCGGGTAGAATCTGGGGTGACGTGGCGGCTACGGTTAGCGACATTATTTTTAAGGATTGCCGTTATGACGATATTACTGTGCGTGGCGATGTGAATAACAAGAGCTTCTCGGGTCGCGTGAAGCATCAGGGCAAGGATTTGGATATCGACTTGGCGGGTATTGCCGATTTTAATGGCCGCAAACCAATGTATGACTTCTCGCTCGATGTCGATAGGGCCGACCTGCACGCAATGAATATCAACCAGCGTGACTCGGTGTCGCTATTGTCGCTCAAGTCGAATCTCTATTTGGTCGGCAAGAGTATTGACGAGATGAATGGCCGAATAACAATCGACAATGGAACCTATATCTACAATGCCGATACGTTGCGCTCGTCGATTGTGGAGCTGGAGGCGCAGAGTAACGAGAAACGTCGCTCGCTGAATCTTACATCCGACTTTGCCGACATGTCGTTTACCGGCCCATCGAGCTATGCCGAGCTGGTGAAGTATCTGCAGGAGGCAATGCGAAAATATCTCCCCGGTCTGGCGGATGCCGACTCGCGCTATTCGGGCGATGATAAGGGCTATTCGGCTCTGTCGGTGCGCGTGAAGGATATCGATCCATTGCTCGACGCCATTGCAAGTGGTTTGCAGTTGGCTCGTGGCTCGCGTCTGGATTTTACGATGAATCCCGCTACCAACCACCTTATGTTGCGTGCCGAGAGCGACTATATCGAGCGCAACAAGTTGCTTGTAACGGAACTTAATATGAATCTGTCGAATCAGGGTGATTCGCTGTCGGTATATCTTGCGTCGGAGGAGCTATTTGCAGGCGCGTTGCATCTGCCGCAGCTATCGCTGATGGGTGGTGCGAAGAATGACCGCGTATTGCTTTCGGGTGTTATGCACTCCGATTCGCTGTCGGGTGTGGTAGGCTTGATAGCCTCTATCGATCAGGACTCGGTGACCGCACGTCGTCGCTTGGCTGTCGATATTCTGCCCTCGAAACTTACTGCGGGCGACAAGAGTTGGCAAATGGCCAATTCTCGTATTGTGATAGATACGGCAAGCGTTGCGGTGAACGGATTCTGCATCAGCAGCGGCGATGAGCATCTGCACTTGGAGGGTGTTGCGTCGCGTAGCCAGAGCGATTCGCTTATGCTCGAGATGAAGGACTTTAGCCTCTATCCGTTGACCCATTTTGTAAAACGTATGGGATATGAGATCGATGGCCGAGGCAACGGTGGGGCTGTGATGAAGGCTGTGCTGGATGGAGGAGTCCTTACGGCCGATATTTCGATTGACGATATGAAGGTTAATCAGGCGGCGGTGGCTCCGTTGAAACTCTCGTCACGTTGGGATGTGCGACAGCAACGCGCCAGAATTTATATGATAAATCGTACTTCGGGCGACAGTATTGTGAAGGGATATTATGCTCCGGCTACCAACCGCTACTATGCCGAGGCGGTGTTGGATAGCCTGCCTTTGTCGATGCTCGACCCGATGCTTGTGAATGTTGTGTCATCGACCGAGGGTATGGCGACGGCACGAGTAAATATTTTGGGACAGGGACGCAACGCCTCGCTTAATGGCCAGATTGATGTTAAGGATTTGTCAACGATGGTCGATTATACTCATGTTCGCTACTTCGTACCTGCGGCCCGTGTCGATGTGAAGGATAACCACTTCTTGGCCGAAGAGGTCGAGGTCTTCGATGCGGAGGGTAATAAGGGCCTCTTCACGATGGATTTGAGTCTCGAACACCTGAAGAACATATCGTATGACTTCCGCATAATACCCAATCAGATGTTGGTGCTGAATACCACGCTGCAAGAGAATGATTACTTCTATGGTAAGGTCTATGCTTCGGGCGTGGCAAATATTAGCGGAAGCAAGAAGGGTACGACACTCGACTTGGTAGGTACTACCGAGGGTGACTCGAAGTTCTATATGCCACTCTCGAGCAAGAGCGATGTGTCGAATGCCGACTTTGTCGTGTTTGAGCAACCCGGAATGAAGGTCGATACGTCGAACTACCTGCTGCGAAAGAAGATGATGTTTGAACGTAGAAATCGTCGTACGACAGCCTCGGAGAGCAATATGTCGATAAATATCGAGCTTACGGCGCGCCCCAATACCGAGGTGCAGTTGGTTATCGATCCTACGGTGGGCGATATTATCAAGGCGCGAGGCGAGGGTACGCTCAATATGCGTATCGTGCCAAAGGCCAACATACTCGATATGTATGGCGACTACACAATCTCGGAGGGTAGCTATCTGTTTACGTTGCAGAACATCATCAACAAGCTCTTTATCATTGAGAGCGGCTCTACAATCCAGTGGACGGGTGATCCTATCGATGCACGCCTGAACATCGATGCTGTATATAAACTCAAGGCGTCGCTCCAGCCGCTGTTGGCATCTACGACACTTGATAATATTACGCGAAATGTGCCTGTCGAGTGCATTATCAACCTTACCGAACGTCTGTCGAATCCTACCGTGATGTTCGATATCAAGGTGCCTAATGCCGATAGCGAGATCCAGAATGCGGTGGCAAACTTGCTCAACAACCAGCAGTCGATAGCTACGCAGTTTATGTACTTGCTCGTCAGCGGATCGTTCTATTCCGATGCCTCGACAACATCGAGTATGGGTGCTTCGGCATCTGCTACTACGGGATTTGAGTTGCTGTCTAACCAGTTGAGTAACTGGCTCTCGAGCGACGACTATAATATCATCCTGCGCTATCGTCCACGTTCCGAGCTTACGAGCGACGAGATCGATATAGGCTTCTCGAAAACGCTGGTCGATAATCGCCTTCTGCTGGAGGTCGAGGGTAACTACCTTGTCGATAATAAGATGTCGGCAAATAGCAGTATGTCGAACTTTATGGGCGAGGCCTATATCACCTGGCTCATAGATAGAAACGGCAACCTCAAGCTCAAGGGCTTTACGCAGACCATCGACCGCTTCGACGAGAACCAAGGTCTGCAGGAGACAGGCATAGGAATCTATTATAAAGAGGATTTCGAAAATTGGGCCGACCTTAAGCGTCGTATCCGTGAACGTTTTACAAGCAAGCGTCGTCGTGCAAGGTTGGAGGCCGAGCGTGCTGCAAAGTTGGAGGCGGAGAGTGCAGCTGATAGTATTGACGTGACGGTAGTTTCCGAAGATAGAGAAGATGCCGACTCGCTCAAGGACAATGATGCGCCTGTGCGTCGCAAAACAAAACGAAAAGAGTAAAACTTAAATAAATAAAAACATTAAAATTATGATCGATTTTCTTCAGGCGGCCGGTGCGGTCGCAACTAACGAGGCTGCAGTAGTAGCAGAGGAGGCAACACGAATGGGCCTCTGGGAACTCTTCTCAAAGGGTGGATGGTTGATGTGGCCACTGCTCTTGCTGGGTGGTATCACCGTATTTATCTTTGTCGAGCGTTTTATGGCAATCCGTAAAGCATCGGTGCTCGATATGAATTTTATGAATCGCATCCGCGACTATATCTCTGATGGCAAAATCCGTGCCGCAGTAGATTTGTGTCGCAAGACAAACACCCCTATCGCTCGTATGATCGAGAAGGGTATCGAGCGTATTGGCCGTCCTATGGGTGATATCCAGTCGGCTATCGAAAATGTTGCCAACCTCGAGGTGTCGAAGCTCGAGAATGGTCTTCCCTTCTTGGCTACCATCGCCGGTGGTGCTCCGATGATTGGTTTCTTGGGTACGGTGCTCGGTATGGTGCAGACCTTTATGGATATGGCAGCTGCGGGTGGTACTATCGACCTCTCGTTGCTGGCTGGCGGTATGTATGTTGCGATGGTAACTACCGTTGGTGGTTTGGTTGTCGGTATCCCCGCATACTTCGGTTATAACTACCTCGTGGCGCGTATCGAGAAACTCGTCTTCCAGATGGAGGCAAACTCAATCGCCTTTATGGATATTTTGAATCAACCTGTAAAGTAATCCGACTATGGCAATTAAACGAGGATCTAAAGTTGACAATTCGTTCTCGGCATCTTCGATGACCGACCTTATGTTCTTGTTGCTTATTTTTATGATCATCGCCACAACGCTTATCAACCCCAACGCCATCAAGTTGATGCTCCCCAAGAGTGCTAACCAGCTCAAGGATAAGGCTATCACTACGGTGTCGATTAAGGATTTGGGAGCGGGTCGTTACCGCTACTACGTTGAGTTGGAGGAGGTTGGCTCTCGTGAGGGCGTCGATCGCGCACTCAAGGCTCGCTTGGCAGGTCAGGAGGAGCCTACAATCTCTCTTCACGCCGACAAGACCGTAGAGTGGGACGAGGTTGTGCAGGTGATGAATATTGCAAAGGATAATGGGTACAAGCTGATAGCGGCTACCCAACCTTAAAAAATCCTCTAACGGGGCTCTTTCGGCGTCTGCATTGCTGCCAAAATCCTCACATACGAAAAGTATGCTGCGGTTTTGTCATCTGCGAGCAGCCTCAAAATAGCCTCCGTTATAGAATTTTTACGGCTAATGGGGTTGGGTGCGGCAATGCTGCGTGTGGCCTCAATGTAGCCTCCGTTATAAAATTTTTAACGGCTAATGGGGCTGGGTGTGGAAATGCTGCGAGCAGCCTCAGAATAGCCTCCGTTATAGAATTTTAACGGCTGATGGGGCATGGGATGACTATTAAAACTTTATCCTATCAGTTCCACTTACGAATGGTTGACACAACTTCTCTTTTTGAGAATTTGAAAAACAAATTTATATGAACTACTACGACGAGAACGATGATCGCTCGAAGCTCTATGGTGGCGTAGCTACGGCAATATATTGCATCGCGTTGGCTGCGGCTATGGCGTGGGTGCAGTTGGCTGTGCCTGTGCCGGTGGAGAATGAGATGCTGATTATCGAGATTGAAGAGGTCGAGAGTGTGAAGCCCAAACCTGTGGTCAGCACTCAAGCTCCGCGTCACGAGAATCTGTCATCGACAAATCAGAACTCCCAGCAGGTGACGGGTACCGACGAGCAGACTCGTACGGTAAACAGCCGTGCTATTTTCCATAGCAATAAGGGTGGTGTGGATGAGCCCGAGGATTTGGGCAACCCTTATGCGAAGGAGGGCGAGGAGAATCTTGCGTCGGGCGATGGTGGTGGCTTGAATCCCGTTGGCAACGACCAGCTCGACGAGGGATTGCGTGGTCGTGGCTTGGTGGGTAACCTGCCTGTGCCATCCTATCCCGGTAATGCGAGTGGTAAAATCGTTATTCGTGTTACGGTTGACCAGCACGGAAAGGTGACAAGTGCAGCCTATGAAACCAAAGGCTCGACGTCGTCGGATGCGGCACTCATTGCAGCAGCTATCGAGGCGGCAAAGCGTGCGCGTTTTACCGAGAGTCGCAGTTTTATGCAGGGTGGAACTATCACCTATAACTTCAAACTCAATTAAAGTGTTTAGCTATGAGAAGACTCATACATATTATTATAATCGCGTCGATGTGCGTGGCTACTATGTCGGCTTCGGCTCAGTCACGTCGTACGCAGCGTAATGCCAAGTGTGCCGAGATGACCTTTACCGATGGCGCATCGCACGACTTTGGCGATGTTGAGCGCAAGGGTGGCGACTTGATAAAGGTCTTTCGCTTTGTCAATTCGGGCGAAGCACCGCTTGTGATAAAGAAGATTACCAAGTCGTGTTCGTGTATGACGGCTGACTTCTCGCGTAAGCCCGTAAAGGCGGGTGAGGCAGGCGAGATACGCATTAAATACGAGCCGCACAAGGTTGAGGCCGGCAAGTTCCATAAGGTGGTGCAGATTTATACCAACGCCCCCGAGGAGGTACACCTCATTACGATTCAGGGTAATTCGGTCGAAAAGAAACGCCAGCGAAAGTAGATTTTCACCCGATTGCAACGCAAAGATTTCGGAGATACAGATTATGAATCGCTAATATATAAATATATAAATAGGTATTTTGCATGGCGGGCATTGGAATTCGGCCTATTGATGTGTAGATTAATCAAAATTTTACTATATTTGCCCGTTAATTGGTAATTTGCACATATTATTAACCATTAAATAACAAAAATTATGTTCAAAGGACACCCTAAAGCGTTGTATGCCCTTGCTCTTGCCAACACTGGTGAGCGTTTCGGCTACTACACTATGCTTGCAGTGTTTGCCCTCTTCCTTCGTGCCAACTTTGGTTTGGATGCAGGTACTGCAGGTTTTATTTACTCAACTTTCCTCGGCTTGGTATATTTTATGCCATTGTTCGGAGGTATCTTGGCCGATAAGTTCGGTTACGGTAAGATGGTTACCATCGGTATCACCGTAATGTTCGCCGGCTATCTCTTGTTGTCGTTCCCCTTGGGTGGCGATACTCTTGCAATGATTGCTATGCTCGCAGCGTTGTTGTTCATCAGCTGTGGTACAGGTCTTTTCAAGGGTAACTTGCAGGTTATGGTAGGTAACCTCTACGACGATCCGAAGTATGCTGACAAGCGTGACTCGGCTTTCTCAATCTTCTATATGGCTATCAACATTGGTGCATTGTTTGCTCCTACTGCAGCCGTAAAGATTAAGGAGTGGGCAGAGCTTTCACTCGGCTTCTCGTCAAATGATGCTTACCACTTCTCATTCGCCGTTGCTTGTGCTTCGCTTATCCTCTCAATCGCTATCTACTACATCTTCCGTCCTTCATTCCGCCACGTTGAGGGTGGTAATACAAAGGTCGCTGGTGCAGCCGCTACAGAGGAGAAGGAGCTTACTCCCGAGGAGACAAAGCAGCGTGTTATCGCATTGTGCTTGGTATTTGCCGTTGTAATCTTCTTCTGGATGGCATTCCACCAGAACGGTTTGGCTCTTACTTACTTTGCTGATGAGTTTACGGCTAAGCCTTCAGAGGGTATCCAGAGCATGGCATTTAACGTATGGAACTTGATTCTTATTATCGTTGCTGTTTATGCTGGTTTCTCATTCTTCCAGAGCAAGGATGGTAAGTCAAAGGGTATCTCGGCTGTTATCTTCTTGGCTATTGCAGCATACCTCGTTTACAAGGCAATGAACGTTACAGGTACAGTTGCTGTTAGCGCACCTATCTTCCAGCAGTTTAACCCCTTCTATGTTGTTGCGTTGACTCCCGTATCGTTGGCTATCTTCGGTGCGTTGGCAAAGCGTGGCAAGGAGCCTTCAGCACCCCGTAAGATTGCTTATGGTATGTTGGTTGCAGCGTTGGGCTTCGTTGTTATGGCCGTAGGTTCTATGGGCTTGCTTACTCCTAACGAGCAGGCTGCAGCTGTTGAGGCTGGCGCAGATGCTCCGTTGGTATCGGCTAACTGGTTGATCTCAACTTACCTCGTATTGACTTTCGCTGAGTTGTTGCTTTCACCTATGGGTATCTCATTCGTATCGAAGGTTGCTCCTCCGAAGCTCAAGGGTATGATGATGGGTGGCTGGTTCGTAGCTACTGCAATTGGTAATATGCTCGTTTCAGTTGGTGGTTTCCTCTGGGGCGGTCTGCCTTTGTGGTTGGTATGGTCAGTATTCGTTGTTCTCTGCTTGCTTTCAGCACTCTTTATGTTTGTGATGATGAAGCGTCTGGAGAACGCTACAAAATAAATTCAAAATTCGGAATTTAACCAACGAACATTTATATTTAAGAGGTAGTTTTTTGCTACCTCTTTTTTTGTGTCTATATAATAGGTCGAGATAGACCAAAGAAAAGAGGGTATCCTTACTTGTGCTGGATACCCTCTCTTTTATTATAATGCCTTACCCGAAGGTAAATAATTTTGGCAAGCCACAAGGGCTTCCCTTAATTGCTCCGCCATAACATAGTCTGCAAGCAGCCTCTGTATATGGCTTAATCGCAATTTTGAATTACTTAAACGGAGAGTCTGGCTCCTTCGACATTACCCAATAGAAGAGCTTATCGACCAGCGCGGGGGCAAACTTCTTTACAAAGTGTGTTGCGCGGCCCTCGGCCTCCATAAGGCAAAGACGCTTGCGACGCTTTATGCCACGAGCTACTATGCGGGCAACCTCCTCGGGTGTCATCATATTCTCCTCCTTGCGGGGTGTTGCGCCCTGCTGTGAGCCATCGGCTGTAAGTGCCGAGAAACGTACGTTCGACGCTGTGAAACCCGGGCAGGCAACCATAACGTGCAGACCCTTCTTCAGGTTCTCGATGCGGATGGTCTCCAAGAAGCCCGTCATTGCAAACTTCGATGCCGAGTAACCCGTTCTACCGGGCAAGCCGTGGATTCCAGCCACCGACGAGATACCTACCAACGAGCCTTTTGACTTCTGCAGGTAGGGCAGAGCATACTTCGTGCAATAGACCGTACCCCAGAAATTGACATCCATCAGGCGGTGCAATACGCTCAAATCCAAATCATCGAACAATGCACGCATTGATATTCCTGCGTTGCAAATCATAACGTCGATACCGCCAAACGACTCGACTGCCTTGTCGATAAGGGCCTTGCAATCCTCCTGACGGGTGACGTCGGTAGCTACCCACGCGGCCTTGCCTCCTGCGGCCTCAATCTCCTTGCAGAGGGCCTCCAGCTTATCGGCCTGACGCGCTCCGAGCACCACCTTTGCGCCCACCTTGGCGTACTCCTTGGCCATAGCCTCGCCAATGCCCGATGAGGCACCCGTGATGACTACAACCTTTCCGTTCAAACATTTCTTCATATTCAATATCGGTTTAATCTTCAATCTCAATAGTTAGTCTGTCGTAGGCCAGCTCAACGCCTGCGGGCAATTTGCCCTTCGACTCGGCGTGGAGTCCAATCTCGTGCGACATATGTGTTAAATAGGCCCTTTGTGGCTGCACCCGCTCGATAAGGTGAGTTGCCTCCTCGACCGAGAAGTGCGAGTCGTGGGGCTTAAAACGCAGCGCATTTACCACCAAACACTCTACGCCCTTCAGCTTCTCGACCTCCTCGTCGGCTATCTGCTTAAAGTCGGTGAGGTAGGCCAAACGTCCTATGCGGTAGCCCGTAACCTCGAAGCGTGAGGAGTGGCTGCCTCGGATGGGGATGACCTCGATATTCTTAATATAAAAGGGTTGGCTTGGGTCAATCTCGTGCAGGCGCATCTCGGGTACTCCGCGATATTTGTTCTCGACAAAGGCGTAGTCGTAGTCCTTGCGGATAACTGTGGCCGTTGATTCGGTAGCATAGATATCTACGGGGCGGATGGTGGGGTAGTCAACAAAGTTGAAGGCCCTGACATCGTCCAGACCACCCGTATGGTCTTTGTGGAAGTGGGTGAGCAGTATGGCGTCAATCTGTCTAACACCCGTCGAGAGCATCTGATAACGGAAGTCGGGGCCTGCATCGATTACAATGCGGGCATCGCGGCACTCGACCATAGCCGATGTGCGCAGTCGCTTATCGCGTTTGTCCGTAGAGCGACACACCTCGCAGCGGCAGCCTATTACCGGCACACCTTGCGATGTCCCCGTACCCAAGAATGTTAGTTTCATAAGGCTCGTTAGCTAAAATTTATTCGGGCGTGTAACCCGTATCTTCCAACAGCATAGTCCCATTAGCAGCGGCCACTGCAAGCTCGTCACAGCGGTTATTTTCGACGGTTGAGGCGTGACCCTTTACCCATACGAAGCGGACATTGTGGCGGCGGTAGATACGCAAAAAACGCATCCACAGGTCGGGATTCTTCTTCCCCGCGAAGCCCTTGCGCTCCCAGCCGAATACCCAGCGTTGGTTGATAGCTTCGACAACATACTTCGAGTCGGAGTAGATGGTCACGTTGCTACCTTCTACCTTCAATGCCTCCAACGCCACGCACACAGCCAGCAGCTCCATACGATTGTTGGTCGTAAGGCGATAGCCAGCCGATAGCTCCTTGCGGTGAGGGCCCGAGAGTAGCACAATGCCGTAGCCTCCCTTGCCCGGGTTGCCCAGCGATGAGCCGTCGGTATAGATGGTAATGTCTGGCATTTGTTACAATTCAAAATTAAGAATTCAAAATTCAAAATTAGGGCTGACGCACGGAAATATACTACTCAAATTTTTAGTGATATAATAATTATTCAGTAGTACACCGGAAGTATTTGTTCCACAATATTTTGGTCGCTAATTACCGTCCGAAGGCAATTTTGAATTTTGAATTTTGAATTATGAATTATTTCAACGCCTCCATACGCTCCTTGATGGCTGCAATCTTTGCCTCGGCGTCGGCCTTCTTGGCCTTCTCGTTGGCTACAACCTTCTCGGGTGCAGAGCTTACGAATCGCTCGTTAGAGAGCTTCTTCATTACGCTTGCAAGGAAGCCCTCGAGGTATGTAAGCTCGTCGGTGAGCTTCTTTATCTCGGCCTCGACGTCGATATTCTCGCCCATAGGAACGAAATACTGCGTAGTCTTTACGATGAAGGCATCGGCCGTAGCGTCCTTCTCCTCTACCACGTCGATTGACTCCAAGTTACACATCTTGGCGATAACCGAAGCGTACTCTGCGGGGTAGTTCTCGTCGGCAATAACCTTAAGCGTAAGGGCGTTCTTCTGCGCGATGTTCTTCTGCTTGCGAACATTGCGGATGCCCGAAATAACCTCCTGTGCAAGGATGAAACGTGCGAGCAACTGCTCGTTTACAGCCTCGGCCTTTGGCATCTGGGCGTACATGATTGACTCGCCCTCGGTGCGGGGTGCCAAGTCCTGCCAAATCTCCTCCGTCACGAAGGGCATAAATGGGTGGATAAGGCGCATCAAAAGGTCGAAGTAGTGGCGTGTAGCCTCCATCGTAGCCTTGTCGGTAGGCTGCTGATAGGCGGGCTTCACCATCTCCAAGTACCAGCCGCTGAAGTCATCCCAGAAGAGCTTGTAGATACGCATAAAGGCCTCCGAGATGCGGTATGACGCAAACAGCTCATCAACCTCGGCAACGGCCTGTGAGAGCATATTGCGGAACCACTCAACCGACAAACGGTTGTTCTCCGACTGCTCGGCCTGCTCGTCAACCTGCCACATTGAGATAAGGCGGTAGGCGTTCCAAATCTTATTACCGAAGTTACGGCCCTGCTCGCAGAGTGCCTCGTCGAACATAACGTCGTTACCAGCCGAAGATGAGAGCATCATAGCCACGCGCATACCGTCGGCACCATACTTGGCAATCAAATCCAGCGGGTCGGGTGAGTTACCCAACTGCTTCGACATCTTGCGGCCCAGCTTGTCGCGCACGATACCTGTAAAATATACGTTCTTAAATGGTTTCTCGCCGCGATACTCATAACCCGCCATAATCATAC
>JAGBIR010000203.1 GCA_017934845.1 Alistipes sp.
TGCTAACTTTTAATGCTTTATATTATGAAAAAATTATTTATCGCCACCCTCGCTATCGCCGCTCTCGCCAGCTGCAATAAGGACCAGGTTATTAACTTCGATAAATTCCCAATTAACTTCGGTGAGGCTTTCGTCGATAATAGTGTCAGAGTCGACTATAGCAATGCAAATACCCTCCAGGGTTTCAATGTATATGGTACTGTAACAGGTACTGCTGGCATTGTACCTCTTTTCGACGGCGATGGTGCTACTGTTTCTCGTAATGGTGCTGCATACAATGCTGCATGGAATTGCTCAGAGTCTGAGTATTGGATTCCTGGAGCTTCATACAGCTTTGCAGCTGTGGTTGACGCGACTCCAACTATTGTTAATGGTCTTCCTACAGCCCTTAAAACCATTGCTGATGATGCAGCAACCGATAATATGAACCTCAAGGATATGCTTTACGCAACTCAGTCTGTTGCTGGTACATCGGTAACAGCAGACTACAATGAGCTCGTTAAGTTCACTTTCTCTCACCTTTTGTCGAAGGTTAAGTTCACTGTAAAGTCTAACGCAGAAGGTACATACAAACATACTGTGACTAACATCACAGTTTCTAACTACACTGAGGGTACTTATACTATTGATGGTGGTACATGGGCTCACGCCACTGCTACAGACAAGAATGTAGCTTTTGCAAGCATCGAGGGTGTAACCTCAACAGATACTAATGGTGTTTCCAACGCTGATATGTTGCTTGTTCCAACAACATCAGATTTTGTTGTTACTTTCACCGTTGAACTTTACAAGGGTACAACTCAGCTCGGCACCGAGACCAAGAATATTACTGTATCTCAGGACCTCGTTAAGGGTAACGCTTATAATTTCCTAATCAACTGCGTTGTTGGTAAGGAGATTCAGTTCTCTGTTACTAACGACCCAACTTGGGCTGTGCAGCCGGACATCACCGTTCAGTAATTCGCTACGGCACAACAACTTGGCTATAAGGGTTTGATCGCCCTTATGGCCCCTAATAACTAAAAAAGTACGACAGTGAAAAAGATATTATTTACAATATTTGCGACAGCGGCATTGCTTGGATGTAGCGAGGGTGATCGAGGCATTACCCCTGCCACCCCGGGAGCTATCTCGTTCGGCAATGTCTCGACGCGCGTTGACAGCGCCTCCGAGATCAACGAGTTCAGCGTATGGGCCACGGTCAGCAGCATCACGGACGGCGCAGTTAACCCCGAGGTCAGCTATGTGCCTATTCTCGAAAATGAGCGTGTTTACCGCAACCCTGCCGGCTCCGACACTTGGACCTACGACAACACGGAGTATTGGATATCTAACAGCTGGTTCCATTTCTTCGCTGCATATCCGTATAATTTGGGAATTGAGCAGATTCGCCAGGCCCAAAACGGTCAATATTACACCGGTTATTTTCTCGAGGTAACAGCCGATGGCACAGCCGACACCCAGGATATTCTTGTCGCAACATGTATTAAGGATACCACTTCCGAGGGTATGTTCGATATGGCAAATCCTCCTGTTGTGCCTGTTTCGTTCAAACATCTGCTCTCAAAGTTGAAGCTAACCATAAGCCAGAACACCGATATCGATTCCGAGTTCGAGTACTATATCACGAAAATTACAATCACCGGCATTTGCGACAAAGGAACATATGCGGTTATGCCGCTTAATAATCAATTTTTTGAAACTATTGACACAGTTGGCTCTACTACCATATCCATCGAGAAAGATTACGAGGATGCTCCTATTTGCCTTCGTGAAGATTTCGGAAATGGCCGTAAAAGCAAACCGCACATGGTGTTTGGCGAAGAAGGTGTTATGATGATTCCGCAGGAGATAGCAGTGGAAGCCATAGAGATCAAGGTTGACTACCTTTACGATGTCAACCCCGATGACGAAGATTTAGGTACTCCAAAGAGCAAGTCCGGCCATATTCCTGCCATTACTTGGGAGTCCAACAAGTCATACCATTACAACCTCTCAATTGCAAACACAAGCGCCATCACCTTCGATCAGCCGACTATCGAGCCTTGGGGATCGCCACAAACGGGAGGTACAATTATTATTAAATAGTAAACGGTTCGCCTTATGAAGATATATAACAAATTTTTAGCTGTGCTTTTTGCTATCGCCCTGGTGGGTTGTAGCAACAAGGACATTGCGCCCGATTCCGATATCGACATTCCGCTCGATCCGAACCAACGATATATCCAATTCGATGCAGATGTATCCACTCGTGGAGCCCTTATCGAGGGTAATCTCCTGCTTGACGACTTCTCCGTATTGGGCTATCAATATCCGGGTACCTGGGAGTCCGAGGCAGTCTTGGCTGCTCCAAATGTTTTCGATAAGACCCCGGAGAAAGTATATTACCGAAATGACGGAACCTTCGACTATCTTGACGAAACCGGAGAAAAACTGAAAATCTGGACCAGAAACAGATACTCATTCTTCGGCTATTATCCTTCGGAGCATGCCAATATCAAGTTGTTTGACGACGGTACAGTCAAGCAAGGCACACCGTATATCACTTATACGCTTCCCGATGATAACGACCCTACAAATCTTATCGATGTTATGACCGCCTCGTATATCGATACAAGTGTTGCATCTTCGGCATCTGTATCTATGCAGTTCCGCCACCGTCTTTCGGCTATCGATGTTGGTGCGCGCAACTACTACGAGTACGATCACGATAACGACAAGACTACTGCTGCAAAGCTCGTTACTATCGAAATCACCAAATTGATTGTAAACCTTACAAATGTGGTCAATACCTCGGCTAAAATCTACCTCGACCATACCATTCCGAGTGTCTATCCCGAGAATCAGGCAAAAGCCTCCAAGGTTTACGCAATGGTTAATATTAACACACCTTGGGCCGTTACTTCTTTCGATGTTAAACCTAACACAAAGGAGGATCGAGCAATTCGTCTTGTAACAACCCAAACAGGCGAGAATGCATCGTCGATTATTCTTATCCCTCAAACAGAGTTCTTGCATGGCGCACTCGAATTGGTCTATAAGAAGAAGTACCAGGACGATAATGGCAACTGGATATATCTTCATGAGGGTACCAATACCGAGGACACCGAGTTTGAACCGACCGACCTCGGCATCAACTTCTCGAAGCAGCTGATCGAGGGCCGTCGCTACTATATCGAGCTTACCTTTACATCCGATGCCGTTTCGGTTAATATCGTTGCAGCCGACGAGTGGGACGACAAAGATGATATCCACCACGAATTTGAGTAAAGAAAGGAGTTAGGAGATGAGATACACAAAATATATTACAACCCTTTTTGCCCTTATTGCCATTTCGGCTTGTACCATTGCCGATATCGACAATCAGGTAACTGTTGGCAACACCGCCAAAGACGATAAAATTCAGGTCTTGGGCCGTATCACTCGTTTTGCCGATGTGGATGTCTCGACTCGTGGCGTTAAGGACCAGGACGAGGCGAAATTGACCTCTATGGCTCTGGCTATCTTCAAGGTGAACGCAGCAGGTGATGGTCTTGACGGCGACTGTGTTTACTATCAATACGCCGACGATCAAGCGGAACTCCTCTTTACTATCGAGCGTGGTAGCAACTACGACTACGATACTCGCTATGCAATGTATGTATTCTGCAATATGCCGGGTATGCAAACTGAAACTATGGGAGTTGGTACAAGTTTGAGCGAGATGATGGCTGCATTCTACAATGTCGAGAATATCGATATCCCTGCTAATGGCTTCCCGATGATGGGATCGCTGGGCGATACTTTCAGCACTACCTTCGACAAGGATGGCAGAGTCTTCGTTCTTTCTCCTACCACCGAGAATGGTGATCTTACCACCCCAAAGGTCGATGGCGTTACTCAAACGCTCCTCACGATCCCTATGAAGGCTATGTATGCCAAGGTAAATTTCACTATCGATGTTGACCCCGACCAGACTATCGACGGCAACTATTCGCCACAGTTTACTTTGGAGGGTTACACTGTTAATAATGTACCTTCGACTGTCGATTTCAACAATAGTTCTAATGACGACGCAGCCGTTTTAGCGGATAGTTTCAGCCTGCCAATATCGGGCAATACCGTAGCCTCGGGTGCTAATAAGATTAACTTCACATTCTACCTCCCGGAGCGCTATTTGGAGCCTGCAACCAAGCCTGCCGACTACGCCTATCCGTTCAAAAATGATGGAAAGATTCGTGGCGAGGACTCTGTCTATATGCAGCGCTACAAGCCCGAACTTGTTGGCAACAAAAAGGCTACAAATGTTGTGATTTCAGGTCGTTTCCGCGATCACCAAACTCACCATTGGGATGTCAAGTACACAATCTATCTCGGTGAGGACAACTACGGCGATTTCAATATTAAGCGCAACTGCGAATACCACAACTATATTACTATTCGCGGTATTCAGTCATCAAGCGATATGTCTGATAACGAGAACGCAATCTCTATCGACCATCGTGTCGATGTAACGCGCACACAGCCGGCTATTATCTCGTTGCGTCGCGAAACTTTGCTCGACTCGCACTTTGAGGTACGACCTTTGCGTGTAATTAAGAGCGAGGTTTCCGACTCGTCTATCAATGCCGTTAAGGTCGAGGTTGTTAATCCGACCACTACCACCTGGATGCGTTTGGAGCGTAGCTTTGGCGATGGAACGCCTGAGGGCTCGCCACAGACAACGGTTAATGGCACAGCTACCTCCATCTATATCGATAGCGACGCAACTAGCGCATCGTATGGTAAGCGTAAGTTCTTTACCTACAATCTTATCGATGGTGTAAATGCCAATGAAACGGATGCGTCGTTGGTCAATAGCACCGAGGTTATCTTGCCAATTACCGAGGCAACCGAGTGTTGCTGGATCTATATCGATGAGTGTACCGAGGTGGGCGATGCAGTCCGCTCGGGTATTGTTAAGGTATCGTATGGAAAGCTTGAAGGCACAACCTTTACCCCTGCCAACAACTCATCATATCCCGATGTGCAGTATATTATCAATCAGCGCAAATTGTTCCAGGTAACCTACGACGATCCCGAGACTACTGCTGAAGAGAATCGCACCTACAATATCGAGTACGAGGAGGAGTATCTCCACAACTTCGATGCCGATGATAACTTTGGCCAAACCGAGTACGAAGGTATGCCGTGGGGATTGGATGGAGTACACCTATCATATGATTTAAGAGCATTATTCTTTGGTAATGCTAATCAAGGTTGGCTTGCAAATCTTTTTAATGGAATCGTTAATGCTGTTGCAGCTGGCACTGGAGTGAATCCTCTTTATGATTTCTATATACCAAAACATGATACCGGCGTATCAACATTGGCAACTAAGCGTGGCTATAGTGGTTATGAATTCTCAAGTGAAATAATTCAAACTGTTAATGGCGGACAAACGGATAGCAATGGAGATGCTTACGACACCGACACCTCTAATGATATCAATATTCTTAAATTAGACGAAGATCCAAAATCGGCTATCGAATATTGCTTTAACAAAAATAAGCGCAATAATAAGGGAGAGGTTGTATGGCAAAATACTGATGGCACCTATAACCAGAGCCAACTTAATTGGTATCTTCCGGCTATTGATGAAATTGAGGATATCGTAATGGGCACTTATGGTAATAATCAGTATGCATATGCTCGTTTTATAGACTTTCAAGAGAAGTTCTATTGGTCATCTCAGCCATCGTATATTAGAAATTTTGCAAGGTACGAAATCACTGGGCAAAATGGCGAGTTCTATTACGATGATACTACGCACGCCAGAGCAACAAGTGTATGGAGAAACACAAGTGAGAATAAGTTCGATTATGCGCGTAGTGGTTCTACGAGCTATTTTGCTGCGCTAAGAATCTATGCAACTAGTATTTGGGATGTTCTTGACCCTAGCTATCAAATATTATATGAGGGCAGCTATCAAGATCATACACTTGGTACAATTATTCGTGAAGATGGTAACCGCCCTCGAACATCTAAGGCGCGTGTGCGATGCGTGCGTAAGATCGATACAACAACCACCGAATAAGTCCCCTCATCTGCCGGGTATCGAAAACGATACTCGGCTTTTTCTTGCCCCCCCCAAAAAACAAGCAGAGAGGTAGTCATCGACTACCTCCCTACCTTCAATATATTAAATTAATTTGTGGTCACCTAATTTGTGGTTACCTAATTTGTGGTTACGGTTGTCGGTCTGCCATATACACAACGCACGCGGGCCTTGTGATTGCGTAAAAGATTACCATCCTCATGTGCTACACTATTTAGAGAGCGAGAGTTGTATGAGCCAGAATAATACATGGTTGCTTTTGGGTTCCATGGTTGATTATATACTTGTATTGCATCATCATATCCAGTAGATCCACTTTTGACATAGTCCTTTACAATAGAACCATTGGTACTCGTATAAGTATAAACCTTTGTGGCACGAGCTCTACCCTCATTAGTTTTGACTAATTTACCATCATCGTTATTATAATAGCCATAATCATCAGTATAATAAGATCCATCTATTGAAATCCACACATTATAATGTGCATAATTAGGGTTATATGAGGGTTGGCACGACCAATAGTAATTTTCTTGAAATTCAGGATAACTGTTATATGCGCCCATAACAAAATCCTCTATTTCATCAATCGCAGGCAGATACCAATTTACTGTAATTGTACCGTCCGCATTTTTTTTGTTCTTGTTGTAGCAATATTCAATAGCACTATTGGCAAATTGGTCAAGTTGTAGGCCTGATATAGTACCAGTATATCCAGTATCCCTGTTGGAGTTATTTTTTGTATTTATATCTTGAATGATTTCTGTATTGAAATCAAAGCCCTTATGGTCGTGCTTTTCCGCGTTATCCAAAATTGAAGTATCATGTTTAGAAACATAAAAATCATACATAGGATTAACTCCTGCCCAAGATTGAATTCCAGAAATAATCCAATCGATCAAATCAATCGTATCCGTAAATAAAAGTGCGTTATGATCAAATGAAAGGATTGCATTATCTAGTCCCCACACCATACCATTTTGTTCGGTTTGGTTGTAGTCATCGTTAGCGTCGTAGTTGTACAGGTACTCTTCGTGGCATTCGATAAGGTAAGTGTAGCCATTATAAGTAACCTCGTGAAGGTCATATTGGTTAATGGTATAGTCGATAGGATTGGAAGGGTCCTCGCTATAAGTCACACGAACCACCGCAGTACGATAGGTCTTTTGTCCCTTATTTGTGTTTTCATCAACATAAATCCACACAGTCTGGTCGTCCTTGGAGAGGTTGACATCAACATAAGTATTCTTTTTTAGCGTATTAGTGACAAGATCTGTAGTAAAGTACTTACGCTTTCCCGCCGAAACTCCCGAAGTGATATGGTTATCAGAAGATCCACTAGCCTCCAAACGGATCCAAGTAAAAGTAGATTCGGAAGCGTTCAGGACCTCAACTCTTGCTGTGGCATTCGAAGGAATATTATCTCCAACAAGGCGCAGACGCATAGGACGCACCTCGAAATGGGCATCAAGCAAGGTCTCACGGCGGAGATTGATAACAAGAGGAGTCGAGCGCTCAACATTCACACGGTGGTCAATAGCGATACCATTCGTATTGGTCGCCTGGTCGCTCGAGTTCTGAATACCGCGAATCGTTACCGTATTCTCGTAGTGAGTATTTCTAATAAGGTCGAAATTGCTATAATTGTCACCGCCAAGGTGGATATTGTAGCTAACATCGTATGTATGCTCTTGGTGATCGCAGAACTTACCGGTAATTGTAATATAGGTCGCTGCCTTACCATCTACAAGCTTACCCTTGAAACGCTGGCGAAGGTTTTCGTCCTCATCGCGAATGCCGTTCTGATCCTTATCGATAGTTTTGTCGTAAGTACCAGGAGCCTTTTTGAACGGATAGGCGTAATTCTCCGCCGATGTAGTAGGAGTCAAATAACGCTCCGGAAGATAGAATGTGAAAGTGGCCGTTGTAGCACCTTGTGCATAGACTCCGCTCGGCGCATACTCTTTTGATTTCTCAAGAACATTCGAGTCGGAGTTGGTGGTACTGTCGAGGTCAACGGTCGCTGCGATATTATTAACCTGATAGCTTAGCAAATCGAAACGAGGAGCCGCATTATCGGAGATATCCTGATCGGGTACAACCTTGATAGTAAACGAAACTTTGGCGTAGAGAGCCTTCATAGGGATCTCCAAGTTGTCGGTAGGGACATACTCTACACCAGCACCTGCACCATCATGATCAACTAAAGGAAGACCATCTGTATTTGTGTCGCTTGCAGCCGGTTTTAGAATGAAATATTTTCCGTCGGCGAGAAGTTCATCACCATTCTTGCTGACATAATCGCCCAAAGAACCAATCATAGGGAATCCGCTCTCAGGAACATCGGCGATATCGACAGAAACGGTTTGATAGCTTTGCACGAAAGTTGTGATGGGCTTACCTTTTGCATCATCTTCTGTTGTAGGAAATCCTGTACAGTTGTGCATATTTGCAAAGACATACATCGCATATTGCTTGCCCGTATATAGGTCACCGGCGAAATCTTTTGCACGGTCAATAACGAATACAATGTTGCTACCCTCCTTATAGTCATAGTAAGCGCAATTTCCCAACGCGCCATCTTCGATTGGAAACAGAGCCAATGCCATAGAGGAAACATTCGCTTCAGTAGCACTCTTGTCCGAACGAGTGTTTACATCGCAATCTTCGTATTGCACAACACGACAGTGAACTTGCACTTTGTCTTTACCTACTCCGGTTGCGCCCGCACCGATGTTGACAACTTCATCGATGTCGGTAGTCGCACAAGAGGCAGCAATAAAGAATGCTGCTACTGCCATTAAATATTTTGTGTATTTCATCATTTCCCTAACTTTTTTGCGTTACTCAAATTCGTATCCAACCTTTATGTCGTTCCACTCGTCCGATGTGATAATATTGATAGATACCGCAGACGATGTAAATGTCAACTGCACATAGTAGCGGCTACCCTCCTTAATCTCGCGGTTGAAAGTTGCCGTTTTTGTTTCTGTGTATGTGTCGTTGTTATTTGTATCCGTCAAATAAGTGCCATCCGGACGCTTTTTCTTAAATGTAACGGTTGTTGTTACGGTAGGCGCAGCTTCGCTGTCCCCTGCAACTTGCGGAATAAAGAGCATTGTTGTCTCGTTATCCGCAGAAATAGATTGCATCGCAGCATCTGTGTTGTAGTGCAAAGTCTGTGGCGACTTTACAATCGAGTATGCAGGTTGAGAATCGGCATTGGTAAGGCTCTTTACACCCTTTGGAAGGGCAAGCGATCCATCGGAATTTAGAGTTTCAAAATCCTTATCCAAATAGATATCTGCCCCTTTGTACTTAATGCCGGTAAACGCTACATTAAGAGATGTAATCTCAATCTGGATATTTTCGGTTACTAAATAACCCGTTAGCGTTCCATTTTCATCTTTAATTTCTGTTATGGCGATACCTTCAACCAATTCTGGAAGGGTAGCATCTGCTCCAAGGTCGTAATTGTTCTGGTAGAAATTAAGAGCGCCCACATCAATAGCTGCCAAACGATGGTAGAAATTGAAATATACATACTGGCTCGAACTCAAACTGGTATCTTCAAACATGGCAGTCATAATATCGGCGTGATTCGAAGAATCGCCCATATCAACCGAGTAAGTTACATACGGCGTTCCCTCTACATTTTCATCGCTGGCTGCGACATTAGCATGGCCAAATGGATAGTATGCAAAGAATGTGTACTTGGCACCATCCCACTGCTTGATAGGAGTGTAAGAGTAGATCTCGTCTGCATATGTAACCTCTTGCGGAGCAACAGGGGTGGCTAAATAGGAGTTTCCACTAGCATCTGTTCCATCTTCTCCAAAAACATTAGGCTTGGCAGTAACACGATAGGTTGTCCACTTGTTACTGAAATCGTACTTGTAGCCATACGCGCCAAAAGTTTTTTGAAGTTTTTCGCCAGTAACGAGGTTTCCGCGACTCTTTACTCCGCTGTCAAGGTAAATGTATCGCGCATCGGGATTAGGCAATATAACATCTTCTCCACCCTCGCCATTTGGCGCATACAGATCCTTATTGCTGCAACTACAAACAAGGACAGCAATCAAAAGTGTAAATATGTAGCTATATTTTTTCATCTTCTTCATTGCTATTATTTAATAATTACTGTTCCACCGGTCTGCGGTGTACCCCATGCACTAATAGTGGTCTGGATGTAGTATAGCGTAATATCCTTTACATCCGAAAGCAATACATTGTAAACAATATTTTGACCTGCACGCCATGTTGTCGCAGGTGGCAACTGAATATCGATTTTCTTCGTCTCTCTATCTGTTGCACCAGAACGAAGGTGCTCGTAAACGATTGAGATTTTAGAGCCAGAAAGTGTTTGAGGGATCAAAATTAACTCAGAGAAAGGGGCTACTGTTCCACTTCCCTGAATGGTTGAATTTTCGCCAATGGTTCCAGCGCCAAGTTCTACTGTTGTCGCATAAGTCCTGCTCAACTGCATTGTTTCTGTACCATATGTCCAATTGTCTTCTACATCATTGAAAATGGATGTATAGAAAATTCCTGACTTTTTAACTCCAGTAAACTCTACCGATTTAAGATACATTTTGTCGTTTTTGTTCTTCGCACCATCTCGCCAAATCTTCAAACTAACTTTTGTAAGTTCGTGCTCAAACTTGAAATCAACTGTCGGGTAGTTCTCTTGATTGGTTACTGTTACAACAGGCTCGAACGCAGTAATAAAATCTGCATCTGCAGCATCGGGAGTCGTGAAACTCAAAGCATAACCATCTTTATCGGAGATCGAGGTTGGTTCTATTTTCCAAAGACCAATTTGTTCTGATTTTGATCCATTTTCAAGATAAGGACAATATGCAAAGAAACGGAAAGTACGGTCGTCCACCCAATAGCGAGTATTAGTGTATGTCCATGGCGAAGCCGCATCAACGCGCGAAATCTTTTCGTTAGACAATAGGTCTATGAATGTTGTATTCAAAGGATTGCCATTTCCATCAACGCTCGTATCATTATCGCCTGCCAAATTCATCTGTGCGTATACTCCGAATTGCAGAATTTCATCCGCGTTATTGATAGCTGCTCTTGTTTTCAGATCGCCGAACTCGATAGCGACATTAGGCGTCGCATCGATGGTGTGGTCGCTGCAAGCGGCAAGAGCTGTGGTTGCCAATATTGCGAGTAATAATTTTTTCATAATACCCAAACTCATTATCCCTTTTTTACATCATTGCGGGAGCCAATCTCCCATCTTGCGGCCATAAGAGGTAATCAGCCCCTTATGGTCAAAAAATTTGTTACTGAACAGTGACATTTGTGTCATCGCCCCAACCTGCCAAACCATTCTCAGCAGCAATTGTGAAATCAATCTTATTGCCCGCTTTAAGTTGTACAGCAAGGTTGTACGAACAACCCTCTGCAAATGTCGTTGTCAGTTCTTTTGTTACATCAGTGCTATAAACCTCAGTTCCATTAAACTTTAACACATAGTGGAATTTCAAAGTTGCAGCAGCGCCAGGAATAATTAACTGAGCACCAGCGCTCGTTGCTACATTGTAGGCGAGGCCAGATAATGCGCTATATGTAAGGTTTGCAGAGCCTGTTCCGTCTTGTGCCCAAGGTGTGGCAGCACCGATGGTATAAATACCCTTATCCCAAGTGCTGATTTGCACACCCGAAACCTCGTATGTATAGTCTGCGCTTTCATTCAAATTAACAAACGAGACCTTAATACGCGAAAGAAGGTGGCGCATGGTAAACGCGACGACCTTGTTACCATTTACGCCCGAAATTGGCACACTATTCGCATCGGTTGCAGCAGTTACATTGCCACTATAAATCAAATCTGCAGGATCTGTTGGGTTGACGGTATAGCTAATCTTTGTAGGGATGCCATTCACACATTCAGCTGCTGTACCATTGGCAATAGCAGCAAAATTGTAAGTACAATCAGGTGTCCAATAGCGAGTAACGCTGCAAGTCCAGGCTACGCCCAAAGCAGCATTATTTCGATCTACTGTTGCGCCAGTGTCGCCGTAAAGAGCAACAGGGGTAGCATTTGTACCCTGAACATTTCCCCAAACGGTAAAACCGGTAATGTCGTCGCCATCCTCATAGATAGCTTTAGTCGCATTATCGACGAAAGCCTCACCGAAGTTAATTGGGAATTTATCGAAGTTAATAACCTGGTCCTTATTGCAGCTGGCGAGAGCGGCGATAGCGAGGGTGGCGATAAATAATTTTTTCATAATATAAAGCATTAAAAGTTAGCA
>JAGBIR010000204.1 GCA_017934845.1 Alistipes sp.
ATCATCTGCGTACCTACGAGGATGTCGGTATGGCCACTCTCGAAGTCGCGTATTATGCGGTTGTAGGCACTCTCCGAGGTCGAGGTGTCGCGGTCCAATCGCGCTACACGGGCCGATGGAAATAGTTGAGAGATAGCCTCTTCCACCTTCTCGGTACCAAATCCTGCCGGCTTGAGGTCGGCTGTCTCGCACTGCGGACAGTGGTGGGGTATGGCGGCCGTATGACCGCAGTAGTGGCACTCCATACGTCCCGTCGAGCGGTGTTGGGTGAGTGTCACGTTGCAGTTCGGGCAGCGCATCAACCAGCCGCAGGTGTTGCACGTTATATATGGTGTAAAACCTCGGCGATTCTGGAACAGCATAACCTGCTCGCCGCGCTCCAAAGCCTCGCCAATGTGTTGCAACAAAATATGGTTGAAATGTATCTTGCGTTCGCCGCGTTTTACGGCGCGTATCGTATCGGAGATGATTATTCGTGGTGGTTGCGCCTCGCCATATCGCTTCGTAAGGTGCGAGTAGCCATATTTGCCCGACCGCGCGTTGGCGTAGCTCTCCAACGAGGGCGTGGCACTTCCCAGCAGTGTATGTCCGCCATAGGTCGAGGCCAGCATAACAGCCACGTCGCGACCATTGTAACGCGGAGCGGTGTCGCTCTGCTTGTAGCTCTGGTCGTGCTCCTCATCTACAATGACCAACTGCAGATGGCGTAGCGGCAGGAAGAGTGCCGAGCGTGCGCCAATAACCAATTCGCCACCCTCGCTGCGTAGTAATCGGAGGTAGGCCTCGGTGCGACGCAGAGTGGTGAGCTTTGAGTGGTAAGCCGTTATGCGTGAGCCGAATACGCGCTCCATACGCTCGATAAGTTGCGACGTAAGAGCAATCTCGGGGACTAACAACAGCACATCGCCACCGCGTGCCAGCACCTCGGCAATGAGCGACATGTAAATCTCGGTCTTGCCCGAGCCTGTTATGCCGTGCAGCAGGTGTACGTTGCGGTTGGCGGCCTGCGAGGAGTGAATCTCGTCGAGTGTCCTGCTCTGGTCGGGCGTAAGCTGCGGCAGGTTGAACGCAACGCTTTCGGGATGCTCGACCGTTCGCTCGCGATAGCTCAGTGATATGTAATCGGCCTTGCGCAGTGCAGCAATCATTGTCGAGTCGCAATCTATCAGGCGGCGCGGAATCTCGCCAAAGGAGTTTTTCAATCGCTCTTCGACGGCTGCTATTGCGCGCAGAGCCTCGCAGCGTCGGGGTGCGCGTCGTGCAATGCGCTCGCACTCCTTTTCCAGCAGCGCGTTGTCGCGCCACTCATCCTTAAGGGCTATGTAGGCCTCGGTGCGCGGGTGAAACTCATCGGCCGAGAACTCCTCGTCGTCGCGTCCTTGCGGCTTTATCATCGAGGGCAGAGCCATACGCATCACCTCGCCAAGGCTGCACATATAGTAGTCGGCCATCCACTCCCACAACTTCATCTGTCGCTCGTCGAGCAACGGCTGGGCGTAGAGCTTGCGACCGACCTGCTTTACGCGCTTTACGTCGGGGCGATTGTGGTGCAGTCGCCACACTATACCGGTGTATATATTTCGGGCTCCGAACTGTACCGATACGGCATCTCCTGCCTGAAGCGTCATATCTTCAGGTACCGCAAAAGTGTAGGTCGGTTGGGCCAGCGGCAGTACTATATCGGCAAAAAGTGGCATCATTTGAGTGATAATTTTTTCAAAGATACGACTTATTTGTGAGAAAAATCGGGCCAAAGAGTTTTTTAATAGAATATTTTGGTAAATTTGTAGATAGATTTCGGAAAGTATATGAGGCAATTTTTTGTTATGCTGTGCTATCTGCTGGTGTCGGTAGGCTGCTGCTGGACGCAAACCTCAGTCGAAGGGCAGATAGATACTTTTCGATAAATGTGAAAAACAGAAGCCGCAAAACTGATTATATGTCGAGCCAGAAAATCTATCCGTGGGGCGATAGCCGACATTTCTACTCCTATGCGGCCTATTTCCGCCGAATGTTCGGCCACCGAATGCAGAAGGTGACCGTCAATGCCGGCTTTAGCTGCCCGAATAGGGATGGAACAATCTCGACGGGCGGATGTACGTTCTGTGACAATGCAGCCTTTACCCCTTCGTATTGCGTGCCGTCGAAGAGCATTACGCAGCAGATTGACGAAGGCATAGAGTTTCATCGTCGTCGCTACCGCGAGGCGCAGCAATATCTGGTCTATTTCCAATCCTTCTCTAACACCTATGCTCCGTTGGAGCGGCTGCGGGAGTGTTACGACGAGGCTTTGGCGCACGACTCGGTTGCGGGAATAGTGGTAGGTACGCGACCCGACTGTGTCGATGAACGTAAGTTGGACTACTTTGCCCAGCTTGCCCAGCGAAAATATGTCGCCATAGAGTATGGTGTCGAGTCGTGCTACGATGAGACCCTGCGGCGCATAAATCGCGGTCACGACTTCGCTACGGCCGAGCGCGCCATAACGATGACTGCCGAGCGCGGGATACATTGCGGTGCGCACTTCATCCTCGGCCTGCCGGGCGAGAGCGACGAACAGCTTGTGGCACAAACCGAACGCATAAATGCGCTGAAAATCGATACGGTGAAGTTTCATCAGTTGCAGCTCTTCCGCTCGACGGCAATGGCTGCGGAGTATGATGCCCACCCCGAAAGATTCCGCTTCTGGAGCATCGAGGAGTATCTCGAATTGTTTGTCGAGATATTGCGCCGCCTGCGTACGGATATTGTTGTGGAGCGATTTGCCGGCGAGGCTCCTCCGCGTTATCACCACACCAAAGGGTGGGGCTTGGTGCGAAATGAAACACTTTTGTCGATGCTCGATGAAATATTGGAGCGCAAAGATGTTTGCCAAGGAGATTTTTTTAATATATTTGCGCCCGAATTTAGAGAATGATATATAAATTTAAGTAAAATAACCTTTTTTAGTGTAAAATTGTAAGTTATGGGACTTTCAGTTTCAACCGTGGCTCGCGGCGTTAAGGAGTACTTCGTAATGACATTTGCGATGTTCCTTTACGCATTTGGATGGATTGCCTGCATCATTCCGGCAGGCGGTATGGGTGGTGGTGTGGCAGGTTTGTCGCTTATCCTTAATCACATTTTCCCTGCCATCTCGATTGGTACGTTCGTCTTTACAATCAACTTTATTCTGCTCGTGGCGGGTGGATTTATCGTTGGTTGGAATTTCGGTATCAAGACCATCTACTGTATCATTATGCTCTCTATTGCGATGGATGCGTGGGGGCAGATTCTTCCGCCCGATTTTCTGCTAAACTATGTGCAGAATATCGATGCACACAACATCCTGCTGGTGATTATGGGTGCCGTAATCTCGGGTACGGGTGTGGCTCTCGGCTTTAGTCAGGGAGGCTCTACGGGTGGAACCGATATCGCGGTGATGATTATCAATAAGTATAAGACCATCAGCTATGGCCGTATCGTTATCGCCAGCGATACCTTCATCATTGGTAGCTCAATCTTCGTTGCCGACGATATTACAGCGGGTATCACCACTATCGTTTACGGTTATATGATGATTGCCGTTTATGGTTATACGGTCGATATGATTCAGTCGGGTAACAAGCAGTCGAGTCAGTTCTTTATCATCAGCCCTAAGTATCAGGATATTGCCGACGCAATCAACCTCGAGATGGGTCGTGGCGTAACCATTATGGATGGTCAGGGCTGGTACACCAAGCAGGATTGTAAGATTGCAATGGTTGTATGTAGCAAGCGCGATGCGGGTCAGGTGCTGAAGATAGCGCGACGCATCGACGAGAATGCCTTTGTTACTATGGCATCGGTTATGGGTGTTTATGGTAAGGGATTTAATGCACTGAATAAGTTGTAGTCGAAAAGGAATACGTCTAACAAGGCTCTTTCGGCATTTGCCTTGACCGAAATGCTCACATACGCTTTAGTATGCTGCGCTTTCGTGAACTTCTTTCGGAAAGATATGAGGTTGTTGCAACAGGTATAGTTGCGACAGCCTCTTTTTTTTGTATTGTAATTTTTGCGGTAAGTGTTTAAGCCGGTTATACCCCTCTGTCCTGCGGACATCTCCCCTACATTAGGGCAGCCGTAACGGCTGTTCCCTGAAGCGGTCGTAACGACCGTTTCCTGAAGCATAATGGCGGAAATGACAGTAAGAATAGTTTGCAGTGTGGGAATGGTTATACCCCTCTGTCACTTGCGTGACATCTCCCCTATATTAGGGGCGAAGTTTTTTGGTGTAGTACAGGGAAATTCTCCCCTTAAGATAGGGGGAGTCCCCGAAGGGGGAGGGGGTATGATAGCCATAACGCAGCCGTAACGGCTGTTTCCTGAAGCATTGTAGCGGAAATTACAGTAAGAATAGTTTGCAGTGTGGGAAAGTCATGTCATAAAATCATAAAAAACGCCCACTGAGTATTCGGCAGGCGCATCCCCTTGCGGGGCGAGTAAACTTAATACTTAAGTATTATTTCAAACCCATCTTCTTCTGGATATCCTTCGGAATGATGTTCTTGTTAACCATGATATCCATAGTCTTGTACTCTACGAAGGGACGTGAGAAGTAGTAGAAGCCCTTGTAAGGACCGCTCTCACCCCAAGAGTTCTGTACGTGGTAGAACTTCGTGCCGTCGGGTGTTGTAGCTGTACCAACGATAACCATACCGTGGTCGTCGGTAGTCTGGTAACGGTCGTAAGCATCCTGGCGCATCTCCTGAGTGATGGTCTTCTCCTTAACGATCTCGTTCATCGAGTAGATCTGAGCCTCCTTCTCTGAAGCAGAGAGCTTGCCCCACTTCTCGGCGTCAGAACCGATAACGATATTCTCGGCATCCTCGGGAACGATACCAATACCCTTGTTGCCGCGGAAGCCCTTCTCGCTAACGTCAGCAGCCCACTCAACGGGGTGACCAGCAGCCAAAGCAGCATCCAAAACAGCCATCATCTCATCCATCGGGAGGTTGTACATCTCGCCCCACATCCAGTTATCGGGAACCTCCAAAGCGAAAGTTGTGTAGAAGGGGTAGTGGGTGTAAGATGTAATCTCAACATAGTCGTTCATATCAACGGGCAATGACTCGGCGAATGACTTGGGAGTGTACTCCTTACCCTTGTACTCGAAAGTTGTGGGCAGCTCACCGAAGTAAGCGTCGAGGATTGCGTTCAAACCGTTCTGCCATGCAGTTGTGAGCTTACCGTTCTTGTTCTTGATAACCGCCTCCATATAACCCTTGATGACTGCGTCAATCTCGCCGAACTCGGGCATCTCGGTGCCATAGTTGTAACCAGAGTAAACCTCCAAGGGTACGATACCATACTTCTTGATAACCTCGGTTACGTCGTGAGCCGCGCCACCAACAGCGAGGTTCAAGTGACCGTGCAAGCGAACATACTTCACTGCCTTATCGAAATAAGCGTGACGTACAACCCACATCTGTGAGAGAGTCATCTCCTCACCACCGGCGCGCATAATCTCCTCCTCCAGGAATGAGAGAGTAGAGAAGCACCAGCAAGTACCGCTGCGGAACTGATTGGTAATAGGTACAGTCTTTACCTCGTTGTTGTTGGTAAAGGTGTAACCCTTGTCGTCCTGAGCCGCTGCCGAGAGCGAGAGGCCCAAAATGGCAATAGCCAAAAGTGCAAATCTTTTCATAGTTTGTTAGTTTGGGGTTTTATTAATAAATTGGTTTTACTTCTTCTTTGAGTTGGCGATAATCTTCTGGCACTCCTCGTACGTAAGAGCATCAATCTTGCGCGCATTGGGCAGGCGATAGTTCTTACCCTTGTAGGCGATGTATGCTCCGTAGCGGCCACTCTTGATAACCATATCCTTATCCTCGTCGAAGGTCTTCAGCGGTGCTGCGGCAGCTGCTGTTGAGGCCTTTGACTGCTCGAGCAATGATACGGCACGCTCGTAGCTTATCGTAAGCGGATCGTCGTTCTTTGCCAGCGATGCGAAGGTCTTGCCGTGGCGTACATAGGCTCCATAGCGGCCAATACCTACCCACAAATCCTCGCCCTCGTAAATACCTAAGTTACGCGGCAGAGCGAACAACTCGAGAGCCTCCTCCAGCGTGATAGACTCAATAAGCTGACCCTTCTTGAGCGATGCGAAGCGGCTCTTCTCGCCCTCCTCGGCCTCGATCTCGACCATAGGGCCGTAGCGACCGATACGCGCCTTTACGGTGTGGCCCGTCGTGGGGTCGATACCAAGTACACGCACCTGCGTATTCTTGTCGGCCTGAGTCTCAATCGCGCTGTCAACCAGCTTGTGGAATGGCGAGTAGAAGCGTGTAATCATCTCGTTCCAAGTAATATCGCCATCGGCAATGCGGTCGAACTCCTTCTCGACGCTTGCCGTAAAGTTGTAATCCATAATCTGGGCGAACTGCGACTCGAGGTAGTCGTTCACTACCATACCTATGTCGGTCGGAGCCAGACGATTCTTCTCCTTGCCGAAGTTCTCCGACGGATGTTTCTCCGAAATCTTACCCGATGCCGAGAGTGTCAGCATAGTGTAGTTGCGCTTCTGGGCATCCTTATTTTGCTTAACCACATAGCCACGGTTGATGATGGTCGTAATGGTAGGTGCGTAGGTTGACGGACGGCCGATACCAAGCTCCTCCAGACGCTTTACCAATGATGCCTCGTTGTAGCGAGGTGGTGCCTGCGTAAATCGCTCGGTAGCAACAATCTGCGACGAGAGAACCTTCTCGCCGACCTCCAGCTTTGGCAGACGCTCATCGCCGCTCTCGGTTGTGGTATCGTCGTCGGTTGACTCCGAGTAAAGACGCAGGAAGCCGTCGAAACGAACAACCTCACCCGTTGCGATAAACTCGTTCTGCGTACCATCCATATTAATGGCAATCGTAGTACGATCCACATCGGCAGCGACCATCTGTGAGGCTACCGTACGCTTCCAGATCAGATCGTAGAGCTTCTTCTCGGCTGCCGAGCCCTCGATCTCGGTGCGGTCGATATATGATGGGCGGATGGCCTCGTGAGCCTCTTGTGCGCCCTTGGTCTTGGTCTTATAGTTATGAGCCGACGAGTACTGATCGCCAAACAGGCGTGCAATCTCGCTCTTACACTGCGCGATAGCCTGTGCCGAGAGGTTTACCGAGTCGGTACGCATATAGGTGATAAGACCCTGCTCGTAAAGATGCTGTGCAACCGACATTGTCTGCGACACCGACATACCCAACTTACGGCTCGCCTCCTGCTGGAGTGTCGAGGTGGTAAAAGGAGCTGCGGGGTAACGCTTCGTGGGTTTCTCCTCCGACTTTGTAACAGTGAAGGTTGCATTGCGGCAGCTCTCGAGGAACTCCGTAGCCTGCTCCTGAGTATTGAAACGCTGCGAAAGCTCTGCCTTGAAGAGTGTCTTGCTCTCATCGCCCGCGGGGTAGAAGTGAGCCACTACGCGGTAATAAGGCGTAGAGTTAAAGGCGATAATCTCGCGCTCGCGCTCTACGATAAGACGTACGGCTACGCTCTGCACACGACCTGCCGAGAGTGCCGGACGCACCTTCTTCCACAGCACGGGTGAAAGCTCAAAGCCTACAATACGATCCAATACACGGCGTGCCTGCTGGGCATTTACCAGATTCATATCTATCGTACGCGGATTATCTATTGCGTTGATAATTGCCGACTTGGTAATCTCGTGGAACACGATTCGCTTGGTCTTATCGACCGGCAAATTCAACACCTCGGCCAAGTGCCAGGCAATGGCCTCTCCCTCGCGGTCCTCATCGGATGCCAACCATACGGTCTCGACCTGCTGTGAGAGTTTCGACAGCTCGTCAACAACCTTACGCTTGTCACCCAGAACCTCGTAGTTGGGCAGGAAGCCATCCTCGATGCTAATTCCGAGTCCCTTCTTCGATAGGTCGCGGATATGACCGAAACTTGATTTTACAATAAAGTCCTTACCCAAGAAACGCTCGATGGTCTTGGCCTTGGCGGGGGACTCTACGATAACTAAATTTTCTTGCATTATATAAAAACTGCTTTATACGACGAAACCTAAGCTATGGAAACTTAGGTTTGCCGAATATCTTTCAATTACCTATTTTACTAACGTATAAGTGAGTTCCAGCACTATCGACGCAGGATTAATCTCTGCATCGGCACCCTGAACCACCGATCGGTTGAATGTAAAGATGTTGTCGGCCGATGGTGCGAGGAATATCTTATGCGGGAAGGTTAACTCCTCCAGATCGAACGTGCCGTCCTCCTTTGGATCCATATCGGTTATATCGTTAATAATCTGCTGGATATACGATGTAATGTCCATCTCGTAGCAAGCCAAACTACGGTTTGCATAGCCGTTGTAGGCCAATGTGCTGCCCGACGCCTCCATTGAATAGTAGTAGTCGGGGATGGGTGACAGAATCTTGTAGTTAAGATACATACCCAAACGCGATATCGAGTTATTCAATCTCTCACCCGTCAAGATGGGGTCGAGTGTGGTATAATCGTAGTTTGAGTGTTCGATGTAGATCTTCAGTGCAGCCTGATTTACCGCAGCTGAAGCGTGGGTCTTATTACCGTTCTCGTCGCGTGTAAGGTTACGCAATGAGAGAAGGAACTCGTTGGTGAGTGTTAGCTCGGTAACCATACCGCCACAGCCATCGACAAAGCCCAACTCCACCTCGGGACGGTTGGTCTCGGTCTCGTACATAGGTGTTGAGGCGAACTCCGATGCGCTGTAATCGAACGTAACGCGCTGTGCGCTCACGTTACCATAGTCGGAAACGTTATTATCGCGGAACTGATACTCCATCGATATGGTATCGATCATAATGTCAGCGTCGGCACCCGGGTTGCGCGTACGACCATAGAATGTAATACCCGTAGATGTAGGAGTGAACGAGAACGATGAACCCTCGCCATCGGGCATATCCTCCGCTGGCTCGATATATAGGCCGGGGAAGTTGTGGATGAAGGCCGAGTCGCTCTGGTATGCCTCGGTATTCTTATTTGCCAGGCCATTCTCGTCGAGCTCCATACAAGCCAACTTCTTGATAAACTCGCGTGAGAGAGGAGTCTCCTGCATACGCAGCTGTGTAGATGTTGTATAGATGCCCTTTGACGGATTGGGGAACTCGAACGTAAAGATAGGCTCGGCATCGGCTGCCAAGTGACCTTCACGACGCGGGTCGTAGGTGATGATGAAGAGCGAATCCTCCGACTGCTCGTTTACCAGATCCTGCGACAAGGCATATACATTATATTTGATTGGCTTTGTAGTGTCACCCACAAAGGTATCCACCTCAAAGGTAAACATCATAGAGTCGTAAACAGGTCGGTAACCGAAACCTATCGAGTCGTCAACCACGCTCATAAACAGATACTGGCTGGCAAAACCCATCTTACGCACACCAAAACGGTCGTCGCGGTGCAAGCCAAGATAGAGCTTGTCCAACGAAGCGGCATTGATTGAGTCGGTACGATAGAGTCGCATCTCGAAGAGCTTGCAGAGGCTCTCCTTCTTGCCACTCTCGCTGAGCGAGCCTCCCTTATAGAGTCGGTGACGCATCTCCAGCTGCTGATGGCCGGGAGCCAGCTCCTCGCCCAATGTATAGTCGGCCGTTGTTGTACAACCTGAAAGTGTAGCCCACACAGCGAGTACCACCATAGTGATAGTCGAAAACAGGCTCTTTATTCTCTTATAATTCTTCATAGAAACGTTTGTAATTGTCGAAACACTCTGCCTCGTCGGGATTCTGGTACTCGAGCATTGGCTTGCCACTCTGGCGTGCGTACTCTACCAAAGCCTGATCGGCATCTGCCGAAGCGACGACAACACCATCGGCATAATCAATAACGAAACGATAGAGGTTTTCGTATGAAGGTGTAGCCAAATTGGCCAATTTTTCATCATTCACACCTTCGTTTGCAATTTTTGTAGCGAAATCGGCGGCAAGAGGCTCGTCGAAACGATCGTTGCAGAGCGATACTACAACTTTCACATCGCGGAACAATGGATCGTCGGCAAAGACCTTCTTAAGGTAGATAGGTGTAACGGCCGACATCCAACCCATACAATGCACCACCGAAGGCGCCCAATTGAGTTTGCGAACAGTCTCTAACACACCTCGCGCGAAAAAGATTGCGCGCTCGTCGTTGTCTGCAAAGTATGCACCCGACTCGTCGGTAAGAACTGCTTTGCGTGCGAAATAGTCGTCGTTGTCGATAAAGTAAATCTGAATTCGGGCCGAAGGAATCGATGCAACCTTGATAATGAGCTGGTGGTCGTTATCGTCGATGATAAGATTCATTCCCGACAGACGAATCACCTCGTGCAACTGGTTGCGACGCTCGTTGATGCAGCCGTAGCGGGGCATAAACGTACGAATCTCGTTACCTCGCTCCTGCATAGCTTGGGCAAGGCGACGACAGAGTCCCGAAAGTTCGTTTTCCGGCAGATAAGGCATTATCTCCTGACAAACGTAGAGTATTTTGCGTGAAGCCATTTGTATTTGGGTTTAATCGTGCAAATATACAAAAAAATCTTAAAAACGGGGGCGGTGGGCCGCTCCGATGCTTAATCTCGACGCTTTAGAGTATTAACATTGCATCGCCATAAGTTCCAAAGCGATAACCCTCCTCCTTGGCAACCTTGTAGGCGTTCATTACGCGCTCATATCCTCCGAAGGCCGCTACCATCATAAGCTGTGTAGAGTAGGGCAGCTGGAAGTTTGAAACCATAGCGTCGGCAACCGAGAAGTCGTAAGGACAGAAGATGAACTTGTTGGTCCAGCCCTCCATAGCCTTAATCATTCCGCCGGTCGAAACGGCGGTCTCGATTGTACGCATAACGGTTGTACCGATCGCCACCACCTTGTGACCCTCGCGCTTGGCTGCATTTACCTGATTGGCAGCCTCCTCCGTTACGAAGAACTGCTCGGAATCCATCTTGTGCTTCGACAGATCCTCTACATCGACCGTACGGAAGTTACCCAAGCCGGCGTGCAAAGTGATGTAAGCTGCGTCGATGCCCTTAATCTCCATACGCTTCAACAGATGCTTCGAGAAGTGCATACCTGCCGTGGGGGCAGCTACGGCACCCTCGTGCTTTGCGAAGATGGTCTGGTAACGCTCGTTATCCTCCGGCTCGACCTTCTCTCTTACCCAACGAGGTAGGGGTGTCTCGCCCAAGTTGTAGAGAGCCTCCTTAAACTCCTCGTAAGAGCCGTCGAAGAGGAAGCGCAGCGTACGACCGCGCGATGTGGTGTTGTCGATAACCTCGGCACCCATCATATCGTCGTCGCCAAAGTATAGTTTGTTGCCGATACGAATCTTACGCGCTGGATCAACCAGCACGTCCCACAAGCGCAGGTCGCTGTTCAACTCGCGCAATAGGAAGATTTCAATCTCGGCACCTGTCTTCTCCTTGTTACCATAGAGGCGAGCGGGGAATACCTTGGTGTCGTTGAAGAGGAAGAGGTCCTTTTCGTCAAAATATTCGATGATATCCTTAAAGATGCGGTGCTCGATTTCACCCGTTTTGCGGTGAAGCACCAAAAGACGCGACTCGTCGCGATTATCTGCGGGATACTTGGCCAGCATATCGGCCGAGAATTCATATCCGTATTGAGATAACTTCATAATTTTATCTTAATCAACGTTGAAAGACACAAATATCAATTATAAATACGAATTTTTCGTTATTTTGTTTCACACTCTGCCAACTTTTCCATAAAATTTTGCAAATTCCATCCATTTTCGGCTGTGAAACCTCCGCTGCGGGTACGACGAAGCGACGTAAGGTAGGCTCCGCTATCGACGGCCTGACCAATCTCTTGGGCCAGCGAGCGGATATAAGTACCCTTGCTGCAACGTACTCTGATCTTCAGGCGTGGCATCTCCAGCTCCAGAATCTCCATCTCGTAGATGTTGATAAGAGCCTTCTTCAGTTCGACCTCCTCGCCTGCGCGGGCAAATTCGTAGGCGCGCACGCCCTCGACCTTCTTTGCCGAATAGATTGGTGGTGCTTGCAGACGCTCGCCCGTCAGGTCGCGCAACGCCTGTTCGATCATTTCGCGAGTGATATGTTCGGTGGGGTAGCGGCAATC
>JAGBIR010000205.1 GCA_017934845.1 Alistipes sp.
CTTCTTGCTCATACCGTAGTAGGTAACCATTGCGTAGGTCATCTTTGTTGCACGCTCCAAGTCGCTCAACGCTCCTGCGCCCAGCGTACCATAGTTTACCTCCTCGGCAATTCGGCCGCCTAACATTCCCGACAATTGCTCCGAGAGTGTATTGTTTGTAACGTGTACTCGCTCCTCGTCGGGTACCGACCACGTTGCTCCGAGGCTCTTGCCGCGGGGTATGATAGTAACCTTCAGTACGGGATCGCACTCCGGAAGTAACCACATAACCGTAGCGTGACCAGCCTCGTGGATAGCCGTAGCACGACGCTCGGCCGGGGTGATCGACTTGTTGCGCTTTTCCAAACCACCAATTATACGGTCGATAGCAGCGATGAAATCCTCGCGCGTAACCATCTTCTTATTATTACGTGCTGCGATAAGGGCCGCCTCGTTACATACGTTGGCAATGTCGGCACCCGAGAATCCCGGGGTCTGCTTTGCCAAGAATGATCGGTCAATCTCCTTATCGAGTTTTATATGGCGCAAATGAACGTTGAAGATCGCCTCGCGCTCATTTACATCGGGCAGACCTACATCAATCTGGCGATCGAAACGGCCGGCACGCATCAAAGCCTTATCCAAAATGTCGGCACGGTTGGTTGCTGCCAAAACAATTACTCCGGCGTTGGTCTGGAATCCGTCCATCTCGGTAAGCAACTGGTTGAGGGTATTCTCGCGCTCATCATTGCCCGAGAATCCCGCATTCTTACCACGAGCGCGACCAATGGCGTCGATCTCGTCGATAAATACGATGCAAGGAGCCTTCTGCTTTGCCTGCTCAAAGAGGTCGCGAACGCGCGAAGCTCCAACGCCGACAAACATCTCAACGAAATCGGAACCCGAAATCGAGAGGAAGGGTACGTTAGCCTCGCCGGCAACGGCCTTTGCAAGCAGAGTCTTACCTGTTCCCGGAGGGCCTACAAGCAGTGCGCCCTTGGGAATCTTTGCGCCCAACTCGCGGTATTTGTCTGCATTGCGCAAGAAATCGACAATCTCCATTATCTCGACCTTTGCCTCCTCCAGTCCTGCTACATCCTTGAATGTAATGCGCTTGGCGGAATTCTCCTGATCGAATACCTGTGCGCGAGCCTTGCCTACGTTCATTATGTTGCCTCCAGCACCACCTCCGCGCGACATGCTGCGGATAAAGAAGAACCAAAAGCCTATAAGAACAATCCACGGTAGGGCGTTGAACAAAATGTTGCTCCATTTGTCGCGCTCCTCGATGTATTCGATAGTAATGGGGTTATCCTCTACCAGCGACTCCTCGATTGCCTGCTTTACATCCTTATCGAGAAGCTCGACCGAGCCGATTGTAAAATAAAGTTGCTCGCCCTGCTCGGGAATCTTCTTTAATGGAGATAAATCCTCACCATTACGATACGACTCGATAGCCTGATCGGTAAGGTAAACCTTTGCATCGGTTTTGTTAATTACCACAATACGCTCCACCTCGCCCTTTCGGATCATATCGGTTACGGCGTTTGTGTTGCTCTTGACGGGCTCCTCTGCGACCGTACCAAAGAGCGAATAGCCAATAATGGCGACGATAATCGCCGCCCAAAACCACATAAAATTAAATTTTATGATGACGGGTTGTTTTGGCTTATTATTATTTTGTTTATTTGCCATAATTATTTCACGCGGGAATCTATCCCCGCATTGCTAAAACTCTTAAAAGTTAATCTCCTACGGGATATCCCGTAGGTAGGTTTATAATTCGTACTCGTACTTTTTCATAGGAGCGTCGGCCCACAACTCCTCCAAGCGGTAGAACTCGCGAAGCTCGGTCTGGAAGATATGAACTACAACGTCAAGGTAGTCGATTGCAATCCAAAATGCGTTCTGCTGGCCCTCGATGCGCCAAACCTTCTCGCCCAGCTTCTCCAATACTTCCTGCTCGACACCGGCAGCGATGGCTGCAACCTGCGAGGTTGAATCGGCATTACAAACTACGAAATGTGAACAGATAGCACCATCGAATCCCGAGAGATCCAACGATACAATATCCTTACCCTTTTTGTCCTGAATAGCGGTTACTATAGTTTCAATCAATTTTTCCATAAATCTGTATATATAACTTTGCAAATATACTGCTTTTTTATGAGAATGTGAAATAAAAATCTATGCTTGTCGGTGGTTTGTCGGAAGTTTTTTGATAAAACGCAAAATTACGAACCTCTATTTTGAGAAGTTCGTAATTTTTTAAGACGTTTTAGTGCTAAAAATGTTCTAAATATCTATGGATGATTTAGTGCATAAACTTTTGTAAATTACCAACCTTTTCCAGAATTGTCTTCTCCAGAGCGTTAATGATTGACGTTTTTACGAATGTGCGTCTAACGGCAATGGCAATGCGGCGTGACGTTGCACCCTTGGCAAGAGTCTTGACCTGCGACTTACGGTCGGCGGGGATATACTCCAAAGCCATTTCGGGAATGATTGTCATGCACGATGTGCAGTTTACGATTCGCATTAGCGTATCGAGCGAGCCAGATTCGAAATAGTAGTGTGACGGCATATTGCGACGTGCCTGACAAAGCTCGATAATCTGGTCGCGCATGCAGTTACCACGGCTCAAAAGAATCAAATCCTTGAGGTCGATGTCCTCAATTCGGATGTTCGAACGCTCGTAAAGCGGATTAGAAGGTGAGACGTAGGCATAGAAGTGGTCGCTGAAAAGGTCGCGCTCCAAGATGCCTTCGCCACACGTGCCGCTTGCGACCAGCGCAGCGTCTATTTTATCGCGTTTAAGAGCCTCGATGATGTCGGCTGTAACCATCTCGCGAATCTCCAATTCGACTCTGGGATAGCTCTTTACGAAGTCGGGAATGAACTTGTGTAGCAGGTAGGGTGCGATATGCCGACTACGATTTAAAGCGGGTTGCTGTGGAATGTAACGGAAATATCATTCCAAAGGATTTGTATCAAGAAACCGTTTTAAAAAATGGAGATTCTTTAGAAGTGGTAAGTTTTGTTGGAGGCGGTTGAATTGAAGCCAACCTATGAAGAATGGATATCAGTTTTAAAAGAGAGGCATGGCGAGGAGCTTCAAGAAAAATTTTCTAAAGCTACAGTTGCTATCTGCGGACTTGGAGGACTTGGTTCTAATATTGCAATATCTCTTGCAAGGGCGGGAGTAGGCAAGCTGATTTTAATTGATTTTGACAGGGTAGATATAAGCAATTTGCACAGGCAGCAATACAAAGCTAATCAGATTGGTCAATATAAAACCGAGGCTATATCTAATAATTTGCTTGAAATAGCACCGTATATTAACCTTAAAACGATTACAAATCGTATTACAAAAGAAAATTATTACGAGTTGTTAAAAGATGCAGAGGTTATATGCGAAGCGTTTGATAAAGCAGAATCAAAGGCTATGCTTGTTAACGGAGTTTTGGAAACTATGCCCGAAAAATATATTGTAGCTGCTTCAGGTATGGCAGGTTTTGAGACTCCAAACACTATTAGAACAAGAAAAATTACCAACCGATTTTATCTTTGCGGTGACGGTGTAAGTGATGTATCCGATTCTATAGGGTTACTCTCTTCTCGGGTTATGATTTGCGCCGCCCACCAAGCGCATACGGCTTTGCGTATTCTTGCACAAGAATATGATATTTAGGAAAGAAGGTTTTTAAGATGATTAACAAAGATGATAAGTTAACTATCGGCGGACGACAATTTAATTCTCGTTTTATTTTGGGTTCTGGCAAATATTCTTTAAAGCTTATAGACGCGGCTATAAAGGATGCAGGAGCTGAAATTATAACGTTGGCAGTGCGTAGAGCTAACACCAAAGATGATGAAAATATTTTAGATTATATTCCCAAAGACGTAGTTTTATTACCAAACACCTCCGGCGCAAGAAATGCCGTAGAGGCGGTTCGCATTGCTAGGCTTGCAAGAGAGCTTGGCTGCGGTGAATTTATAAAGATAGAGATTATGAAAGACAGCAAATACCTATTGCCTGACAACAATGAAACAGTTAAAGCAACAGAGATTCTTGCAAAAGAAGGTTTTGTTGTTATGCCGTATATGTACCCTGATTTAAACTCTGCCAGAGATATGGTAAACGCCGGCGCCGCTACCATTATGCCTCTTGCTTCGCCAATAGGCTCTAACAAGGGTTTGTCAACAAAAGATTTTATACAGATTCTTATCGACGAGATAGACCTTCCGATAATTGTTGATGCAGGTATAGGCAGACCGTCTCAGGCTTGCGA
>JAGBIR010000206.1 GCA_017934845.1 Alistipes sp.
ACAACATTCAGTTCGGCAGGCGTTTTTCGTTACCTATATATATTATATATACAAAAAAAACTGCGCCCCGAAGAGCGCAGTTTAATTAATATAATCACGGATTATTACATTACCACAACTGTGATATATGATTTATCATAACTTGTCAACACACTCTCAAGATATGCTTTCATCTCTTCATTTACAACCTTGATTGTAATTGTAGGAACAGGCGCTGCCATATTAGTAAAAGTATTATTCTCTACAGTAAATGAAGGAGCGTTGATAATTACCTCTGACAACTGCTCGCAGTCACGGAGTGCATAAGTACCGAAATAGGTTACACTCTCGGGGAACTCTACTGAAACCAAACCTGTGTTGCGCAAAGCATCCTTCTCGATACGGGTAACACCTGCAGGGATATTAATTGAAGAAAGAGAAACGCACTCAGCAAATGCACCTTCACCGATGGTCTGAACAGATGCAGGAAGAACGATGCTTGAAAGCTTGCCGCAAGACTGGAACACAGCAGGGCCAATCTCTGTAAGCGAGCTTGGCAAAACTACGGTCTCCAGATCGCCACATTTACGGAATGTACGGTTACCTACCACTGTCACTCCCTCAGCTATAGTAGCTTCCTTAATTGCTGAACTCTCAACAATTCCACGAACAGTAATAGCGGCATCAGTTGCAGGATAAATAGATACTTTCTCATACTCAGCAACGTAATATACATCCTCCCACTCAAACATTGTCTTCTCACCATTGCTAGTAGCAATAGCTGTTGCAAAATCTGTAGTAGACTCTGTTACTGCTGTAAACTCACCAACAGACTCAGGTACTACAACATATTTACCGTCAGCATTAACCGCCTTGTAACCATCGGCGAGGTTGCCGCTCTTAGTTACTGTATCGTCATTGAAAGTACCACCGTAAACATCTACTGGTGCACCATAGCCCATATAGTTCTGGAAACAACCGCTCTGAACATCTGCTACAGGTGCGTGGTAGAAGTTACCACCATAAACCTTGATTGTAGCGCCAGCGGGGCAAATTACACTTGTACCACCACCGTTTGCAATATTCATAGCGAAGCTACCGCCGTTGATAGTCAACTTAGACGAATAACCATATGCATAGATAACGTGTGCAGTAAGAGTACGTGTGCCGACAGCATCGGTTACAACAAACTCACCACCATTGATAGTTACGTCTGCGCCATCCTGCAAGTTGAGAGCACCACGATCAGAAGACACAACAGTACCCTCCTCGATGGTCAATTTACCATAGTTATAAATTGCATAATCAGGATAACCAGTTGTACCGATAGGAGCACCCTTAATCTCTACATCGCTCAATACAAGCTCACCAGTATTGTTGATGACAGCATCTCCATTCTCTGTAGCATTCTCAAGAGTACCACCAGTAATAGACAAAGTACCAGCATTCTCAATAATAGCACCTTCGCCCTTCTCGTTATTAGCAGTAATCTTCTTACCATTCAAATTCAACTCGAACTTCACACCTGCGGGAACAGCGATAGGACCATCAGCTACGATATCCTCCTCCAAAGTGTACTCGCCACCCTCGATAGCAGCCAAACGCAAAGCATCAGCACCTGTGAAAGGAACGTCCTCGTCAACAAAGCCGGGCTTAATCTCGACGTTGAAGTCGGCAGTTGAAGTGAGGATATTACCGATGATGTTTGTGCGGTAGTTGCGCTGTACGGGAACTGAAGTGTAGTTGCGAGTCAAAGCTGCTGTGTTGTTATTCTCGGCAAGTGTCAAAGTAACGTCAACCAACTTCTTAGCGTTTACCAACAAGTAGTTCATTGCAATGTGGTCGTACTCCTTACCGTTAGCTGAAATCTTACCGTTAGCCTTTGTTGTAGGAGCAAATGTAAGAGTAGTCTCGCCATCAACTGTATCGTTGGCAAGGTTAAGTGTTGTGTAAACACCCTTAACCTCTACGCCGGTAGTTGCAATATCAACGCCAGCGGTAGAAGCCAAAGCAGTATCGGCAGTAGCTACATTCAACTGTGCGAAAGGACGCTTCAACTCAACAGTCTGACTTACAGCACCCTTAACCTCGAATGACTCAACGTGAGCGTAGAACGCATCGTAAGCCTCGTTGTTAGCTGTAAGAGTAGCCTGCGGTTTGTAGGTCATCGTTGCCTCAGCAGCTGTGTTGCCCCAAGCAAGAGTGTAGGGAGCATCCTCGGCCTCGGCCTGAGCCCAGAAGATAACCTCGTAAGAGCGACCCTGAACAAGGTTAAGGTTAACGGTTGTAGAGGTCTTAATCTCAACTGAGCCGTCCACCTTTGAAAGGCCAGCTACGTAGCCCTCCTGAGTGTCATAAACTGCATAGTACAAATCCTGTGCAGTCTCACCCTCGCCATAACGAGTTGCTACGGCAGGCGAATTCACGCAGAACGATACCAACGCCTCCTTATCCTCGACGGGGGCTACGGTGTCGTCCTTTGCGCAAGATGTCAACAACATACCAAATGCTGCGACAGCCATCAAAAGTTTTTTCATAGTTTTGAAAATTAAATTAAAAAAATATTAAGTTGTTTATTGAAAATACACTTTTCTCGCGCGTATTACTATACAAAGGTAAATAATTTTGAGGCTCAAAATTCCCCCCCCCTATTTTTCTGCATATATATGCAGAAAAAGTATTAAATATCGGAATATTACCACTACTTATGCGTATATCTTCAATAAAGGTGCAAAAATTATGCCCGACTTTTGGGGTCGGGCACTAATGTTTGAGCTGATATAATTTTACAGTATTTTCTTCACCAAGCCGAACAATTTGTAGGGCATATATCTAAATGGCAGGTCAATCCACGTTGGCGTGATGACCACCGAGCGACGATGCGAAAAGGCATCGAAGCTGCCACGCCCATGATAGCTGCCCATACCCGACTGACCGACACCGCCAAAGGGGATATTCTCGTTGGCGATGTGCATAATGGTGTCGTTTATGCAGCTTCCGCCCGCCGAGGTGTGGCGTAACACCTGCTCGGCACCCTGCTTCGCGCCAAAGTAGTAGAGAGCAAGAGGTTTCTCGCGGCTGGTGATGAAATCGATAGCCTGCTGACGCTCGTCGAAGGGTATCATAGGCAGAACGGGGCCGAAAATCTCCTCCTGCATAACGGGCGACGCGGGATCGACATCGGCCAGCAGCGTAGGCTCGATAAATCGCTCGTCGCGCACCAAACGACCACCCGACACCACGCGGCCACACTTCAAATAGGCGGCAACGCGGTCGAATGCCGAATCGCTCACCATACGCACGAAATGGGGACTTTGCAGCACATCTTCGCCATGCAGGGCCTTAATCTCGCGGCGGAACGCCGAGATGAACTGATCCTGCAAAGAGCTGTGAATCAGCACATAGTCGGGCGCGATGCAGGTCTGGCCGGCATTGAGCGTCTTACCCCACGCAATACGTCGTGCCGCCATCCGGACATCGGCCTCGCGATCGACAACACAAGGGCTCTTACCGCCAAGTTCCAACACAACGGGAGTGAGATTTTTTGCTGCAGCCGACATCACGATACGGCCCAGCGACGGGCTGCCCGTAAAGAAAATCATATCGTAACGCTGCTCCAGAAGTAGCGTATTGACATCACGATTACCCTGAACGACAGCCACATAGTGTTCGTCGAACGTCTCGCGCACAAGCTGCTCAAGCACCTTCGACACCGTAGGCACATAGGGCGAGGGCTTCAGCACCGCCGTACATCCCGCCGAGATAGCACCCACCAGCGGATTAAGCAGCAACTGAACGGGATAGTTCCACGGCGCGATAATCAGGGCCGTACCCAGCGGCTCGCTAATCACGCGCGAACGCGACGGCATCATCTTCAGCGGCGTGGAGTGTTTCTCGGGGCGCATCCAACGCTTCAGGTGGCGCAGATGGTTCTTTATCTCGCCCTCGACGATACTCAGTTCGGTCAGCACCGCCTCCTGCTCCGACTTATGCAGGTCAATCCACAACGCCTTGCAGAGTGGCTCGCGGCACTCTCGCAGTGCCTTCGCCAGTCTCTCGAGCTTCTCACGACGAAACTCATAGGAGAGTGTAGCTCCCGAACGGAAAAACTCTTTTTGCGACCTTACGATCTGTTCGATACGCTCGGCCGAGGTATTTTCGATTGCCATAATAATTGTGTTTTACTGTTTTCGTCCCGTAAAGTAGTCCATCGTCGAGTAGATACCCACCCAATCGCCCATAATCTTATCGAACCACGACACGGGCAGCACTGCCTGCCAGAAGCGGATAAAATGATAGGCAAAAGGCAGACCCTTAAAGCCCTTGTCGCGCTCGATGGCGCGCAGAATCTTACGAGCCGTCGCCTCGGGTTTCAATATGGGGAAAAAGCGCGACTGAACGCCGTCGAACATTCCCGTATTGATATAGTAAGGTGCTATGGTAGTGACTTTTACGTGGCTGCGCATCTGCTTAAGTTCGATACGCAACGAATCCGACCAGCCAATCACCGCCCACTTACTTGCCGCATAGACCGACATTCGCGGATTTGAAATCAAGCCCGCAGCCGAAGCGATGTTGCAGATATGGCCCTTGTCACGTCGAATCATATCGGGCAGAGCCTGCAACGCCACCAACATCGGGGCCTCGGCATTAATGCGCATCGTGCGATGGATATCGCTCACGCGCTGCTCGTCGAAAGTCTTGTTGCTCGTAACCACACCGGCGCAGTTAATCAAAATATCGACGTCGCCACACGCCTCGACAGTAGCCTTATATGCCTGCTCGACCGACTCGGCATCCGACACATCGACACGAAAGCCCTTCACGCGGCCCAAGGCAGAAAACTCGGCCTCCGTAGAGGCTATTGCATCGGGATTTATATCCCAAATTATCAAACATCGCGCACCCTTTTCAAGTGCCATACGTCCCATAATGCGTCCAATACCGGACGCTCCTCCTGTAATGAGGATACTATTACCATTAACCTTCATCTTTAAATCAATTTCAGCCCTCAACCTACGGTTAGAAGGCTACAAAAACAGAGCAAAGATACCAATATTCACGTGTCGTAAACCGGCCCAACAACAAGAAAGGGACAAGGAGAATATTTTTGTGACCGAAAAGGGCAATTTGTGGCAAACTGCCCAATTTTGCGGGTAAAAATGCAAGGCGATGTAGGCAGGCAAAAGCCCACTACACCGCGCTGCAACTATGTTTTATAACTCTATATCTACTTCTTCGCAACGGTTGACATCTGCTCCAAGGCTGCCAAATCAACATCGGGCTCAACACCCGTTGCGGGGCGAGTAAACTCGGTCCCGAAAGGTACCATCTCGTCGATATAACCTATGTTACGCAGATAGAAGAAGCCCTTCTCGTTAACACCTGCCGAGTAGTCGCGACGCATACCGCTGCGGCCCGTATTGTCGCAGGTCATCTTACCGGCCAACACCTCGTGCCACTTGCCATCCTTGTCGCGCATCCACTGCGAAGGATACATCACACTCTGTGCCACCCAGCCGCGCTCGGGACGGAAGTTCTCGCAGAACGAGTGCGCACCCGTAAAGTAGGTAGTAATGTTGGGTCGTCGTATCTCGGCCAAGAAGATCCAACCCTCGTCGCTACGGAAATAGCCCGTATAGAGCGATGCGCCCGTAGGCTTACCGTTTACCACCTCGGGACGTACTCTCACCAGCGTAGCATAGGTGCGGCCGGCCTCCCAATCGTAGTAGTAGAAGTTCTGCACGCCCGAGCCCTCGTGGCTATAGTTGTTCGACTTAACCTGCTCACCCTTATTTACAAGCGTAGCTACATCGCCAGCCTCGGTATTGGTATCCCATACAGAGAACAACACCAGACGATCCTTGCCCTTGGTGTTGGGCTGAATACCCATATAGAAGCCATCGCCGCCCGTAAGCATATAGTATGCGCCCGGGATATCCTCACCCTCGGTAACATACACCTCGTTGTAGAAATACTCCGTATCGGCAGGCATCTCCCACTTAAAGTGGTTTGACGGGCCTCGACGGATAAAGTGAGGCACCTCCTTGGCGCACTCGGCCTCGGTAACGAATATCACCTCGTCACACTTCTCTGCGGCGTTGCCAATACCCTCGCCACCGACCTTCAAGGCCGAAATTGTAGGATAGCTATCGGCCGTTGTGCTTACCGGAACAATATCCACTCGCACATAACCCGGCTCCGAGATGTTGTAACGACCTGCATACCAGAACTGCGACGCAGGCGACGCAGCAACCTTTACTCGGTGGCTCTTGCCATCGACCTTAACATCGAGCGTAGCATCACCCGCCGACGAAGCCACAAAGCCCAAATCAATCTTGCCCGTATGAGCCGTATAGAAGTAGATTGAGATTTGATGCGGCTCGCTCTCGACCAGCGACTTCTTCCAACCATCCACTACCATCTCGGCATCGTGAGGATTGCTGTAAGAGTTGTAGATAATCTGATCGGCACACGCGGGAGTCTGCTTCGATGCAGCATCCAACGGAGTAACATAGCCGTTACACTTAAAGGGAATTGTAAGCGTAAGTTCGCTCTCGTCCTGCGGAGCAGGCTTACCACAAGCCGTCGCAGTAGCCACAGCAAGCAGCATAAGGATGTTTCTTAGTTTCATATATCTAATGTTTTGAGTATTTGCTCTCTCACAAAGATAGTATTTATAGTCGAAAATAGCAATAAAAAAGAGAACTGCACCCCGAAAGATGCAGTTCTCAGTATAATTAAATCTCGTTCGTGAGGATTACTCTACGGGGATATCCTTGTTTACGTTCTTTGCACCAGCCAAAGCGTAGAACAACAAGTAAGCCAAGCCGGCTACGATGATCCAGTAGCTTGTCAAGTAGCTACCTGACATATCTACAACAGCATTCTGGATGAAAGGCAAGATACCACCACCGCAAACCAATGCCATGAAGATACCTGAAGCCTTCTCGGTGTACTTACCCAAGCCCTCAACTGCAAGGTTGAAGATACCACCCCACATTACTGAAGTACAAAGACCGCACAATACCAAGAGAGCTGCGTTTACTGGAACTGAAGCCATACCGAAACCTGCTGTACCCTTGAATACTGGGAGGTTAACCATTGTCTCAGGGCTCAAGAAGATAGCACCCAAAGTGAGGCAAGCGCCTACTGCAGATACAACTGAAAGCATAGCCTTTGCAGAAACCTTTGCACCCAAAGCAGCACCAGCCAAACGACCAACAAGCATAAGCAACCAGTAAGTAGCAGTAACTGTATCTGCGATAGCTGGAGTAGAAACGAAGTTCAACCACTTCTGCAATACGTTAGGAATACCTACCTCAACACCTACGTAAACGAAGATTGCGATAGCACCCAAAACGAAGTGACGGAATGACATTGGACCATACTGTGACTTCTCACCCTTTGCAGCAGCTGCAGGAGCGTTCTCTGGGATGTTAGTGAACAATACCACAATAAATGCTACTGCGAAGATAGCAAGAGCGATACCCATCAATGGGAACACCTGGCTAATCTTTGCGTCTACGATGCTTGGTACGAATACACCTGTGAGGAAGATAACGGCTGTACCCATCAAAGAGTTGAATGAACCACCCACCTGTACGAGCTGGTTACCCTTGTTACCACCACCTGCGAGCTTGTTCAACATTGGGTTTACAACGATGTTCAACATACACATTGAGAAACCTGCAACGAAAGCACCCAAAAGATAAACACCGAATGCAGCGTTACCAGCCAACAGACCTGCGATAGTCTGGATACCTACACCTGCGAAACCAACTGCAACAGCGATCAAAGCTGTCTTCTTGTAACCCAGGTTCTGGAGCATATTACCTGCTGGGATACCCATAACTGCGTAAGCAATAAAGTTACACAATACACCCAGAGTACCCATCCAGTTAGGCACACCAAACTGGTTCTTCAATACATCACCCATTGGAGATGCAAGGTTTGTGACAAACGAAATCATACCGAAGAGCAAGATGCACACGATAATCGCTGGCACATTAGAATTTTGTTTTTTTGTCATAATAATTTTGATTAGTTAAAGAATTA
>JAGBIR010000207.1 GCA_017934845.1 Alistipes sp.
AGGTAGGCAAGAAAACCGACTGTTTTGTCCGTTTCTCAACCGTGGCGGGTGAGCGTGGTGCTGCCGACGCCGAGCGCGATATTCGCGGCTTTGCGATGAAGTTTTATACCGACACAGGCAACTGGGATTTGGTGGGTAACAACACGCCCGTATTCTTTCTGCGCGACCCCTTGAAGTTTCCCGACCTCAATCATGCCATCAAGCGAGACCCTCGCACGGGTATGCGTTCGGCAAACAGCAACTGGGATTTTTGGACTCTGCTGCCCGAGGCTCTGCATCAGGTGACTATCACGATGTCACCGCGTGGTATTCCCGCGTCGTTCCGCCATATGCACGGCTTTGGCAGTCACACATATAGCTTTATCAATGCCGACAACCGCCGCACTTGGGTTAAATTTCACTTGCGCACATTACAGGGCATTAAAAATATAACCGACGCCGAGGCGGAGGCTGTAATTGCAAAGGACCGGGAGTCGCACCAGCGCGATTTGTTCGAGGCAATAGAGCGTGGCGACTACCCTCGTTGGCTGATGCAGGTGCAGCTGATGAGCGAGGAGGAGGCACGCGAGTACCACATCAATCCCTTCGATCTAACGAAGGTGTGGTATCACGGCGATTTTCCGCTGCACGATGTTGGTATTCTGGAGCTTAACCGCAACCCCGAAAACTTCTTTGCCGAGACCGAGCAGGCGGCTTTTAATCCGATGAACATCATCGACGGCATAGGCTTTTCGCCCGACAAGATGTTGCAGGGACGATTGTTTTCGTATGGCGACGCACAACGCTACCGCTTGGGAGTAAATCATCACCTGATACCCATAAACAAGCCGCGCTGCCCTTATCATTCGTATCATCGCGACGGTCAGATGCGAACCGACGACAACGCAGGGCGCACAATCTCGTATGAGCCAAATAGTTATGGCGAGTGGCACGACCAGCCACACCTCAAAGAGCCGCCTTTATCGGTTACGGGTGAGGTTTATAACTACGACGAGCGCGAACTCGATAGCGACTACTTCACGCAGCCGGGCAAGTTGTGGCGACTAATGACAGCCGACGACCAACGAGCCACTTGCGAGAATACCGCTCGCGCAATGGCCGATGCCGAACTCTTTATCAAGCAGCGACACATCCGCAACTGCCACCGCGCCGACCCAACCTACGGCGAGGGCGTAGCCAAGGCCTTGGGTCTTTCGCTCGCCGAGGCACTAACGGCCGCCGACCCCGCGCATCCAAAGTGGGATTGGAGGTAAAACAGCGATTAACAATAATGGCGGCCACTCATTTGAGCAGTCGCCATTACTGTTTGGTATTTCGATTATAAAGCCTTTATCCAATTCGCAATATCTTTCAACACCTCTTCTGATATAGTCTCTTCTATCGTGCCATAGTTGAGTGCGGTAGTTGGAGTGCAATGTTGAAAAAGGTGATTCAAGTTATCATACTCTTTAATTACACTCTTCTTATTCTTTGGCAAATTCGCCTTGATGACAGGCACATTGTCAGAACTTAGCACTTGTAAATCAAGTGTGCCATTTAACGCCATTACGGGACATTTTATCTTGCTAATAGCTTTTACAGGGTCATATCCCAAGAACCATGTGAGCCATTCTCCTCCGAAGGTTATGCACTTTGCGAGGTTTGACTTAAAGTTATCCGGCAATGTCAATTGGTTTGTTTGGCATAGTGTTTCAATGTACTCTGACTTGTCAGGAATCTCTTTGCCGTTAATCCTATCTGTATATACAATCCTCAATGCCACAGCATAGTCCTCAATTATTTCTTGAGGTACCCCCTGAAGTTGCATTACAGCTCCATTTTGACCTACAATTACATCTATACCCGTAGCAGCGGCACCAGCCAGTGATATTATAAAATCTACGCTCTTATTTGCGCCCATCATAAATGCGATAGTGCCACCTTCACTATGCCCCAAAACACCAACCTCGCCAAATTTTTTCAGGCTGCGCAGATACGCTATTCCGGCTTCGGCATCTGCGAGGTTATTCTCTGTTGTAGTATTCTTTGTCGGGCCTGTCGATTTGCCGACTCCTCTATCGTCGTATCTAAGTGATGCAATTCCATTTTTGGCAAGAAAATCTGCAATAACCAGGAAAGGTTTGTGGTCATAAATCTCCTCATCGCGATTCTGTCCACCACTGCCCGTAACCATCAAGACGACAGGAACAGAGCACTTCTTATAATTCTCGAAATTTACCGGATAAGTCAATGTACCGGAGAGTTTAGCACCTTCGGCCTCATTTATGAACACTACCTCCTCGGTCGTATATGAAAATGGTGCTGTCGGCGTCTGGGGTCTAACAGGTTTATACTCTCCTCTTTCAAGTGTTAGTGGGAGTTTTAGACCTCCTTGTGAGAATGTTCCAACAAGTTTCTCTTCTACCAGCTCTGCTTCATACGATGCGCCAATAGCAGGTACCACGACTGATATTTTCTCATCCGTAAGAATGTTTTTGTGGCAACCAATACCCTTGACACCTTGGTCCGGACTATCAAGAGTACAAACTACATAACCGTCAGACTGCACAATATTGAGTCCTATATTAAGTCCCTTTGACCCGAAAGAGAGTTTACCAATCCAGGAACCTACCAGAGTTGTGGTATTATTGACCCCTTGAGCAAGCACAATCCAAGAGCTTAAAATAAAAATCATTGAAAGGATAAAGCGTCTCATATCTCGATAAATTGTTAGTAACATTGTGCCATTGGAGTTATCTTAAACAGCACATAATATACAAAGATATAGAAAATATCCCGAAATATGGAAGATAGAGTCGCATAATTGTATAACAATGTGGCGACCACCCATTTGAGCAGTCGCCACTTATTGGTATTATTGAAAATACTCGTTTTACACTTTGCCAAACTCGCGTAATTCGACCAACCCATCTTCAATATCCTTCAATAAGCGATTGTGGCGTTTTGTTTGGTGCACTCCGAACGCGACAGCAGCAACCAAGGCAGCCACTAATGCCATAACAGCACTCGCGGTGAAAGCCTGTTCTATGGCGTACACTACACCTATCACCATAATAGCTACGACACCACCAAATCGCTGATTCAGGCTATACACACGCTTGTAGATTAGCACATTCTGTGTCATTTGCTCTACACTGCAATAGCTATGCTCAAAACCGGATAGAAGCTTTAGCATATAGCTTGTTACTGCTATCGACGCAAGGAGTACTATCTCAATGATAATTGCACTGCTCATTTGAATAATCTCTGTGCGAGCCTGGAATGGCAAAGCTGCAGCTGCCAAGAGTACTAACACCGAGAGCGTGAACTTGTGGTCACGCGCAATCTTTTCATAGTTTGTTCGATTGCGAGTCGATATCATTTCGTGTACGATTCGAGTGTTAATCGTGTTATTCTTTTCGAGTTGAACACTTAATTTATTCCAACCCAATTTCATCTGTTCGAGATCCATAGTGTTTTTAATTTTATTGGTTCGACATCTTTTTTAACTTACCCTTTGTGCGATGAAGCAACACTGCAACATTGGCTTTGGAAATACCGAGAATCTCTGCGATTTCCGAATAACTACGATCTTCCAGCCATAACAAAATTAGCGCGCGTTCCAACTTGCCCAAGCGGTTAATCATAGTGTAGAGCTCTTGCAGATAATAACTCCTATCGCCATCCGTTTCTAATTCCGACCGTAAATCGAATGGTAACGCTGTCGTCTGAGGCCTCGATGACGCTTGTCGCATATACGATATACAGGTATTCATAGCTACGCGATAGATCCAGGTTGAAAGTCTGCTTTCTCCACGAAAACGGGGATAGGCGCGCCACAAATTGAGCAGTGTCTCTTGCGAGAGCTCCTCAATGGTGTATTCATCCGTAGTGTAGATGTAGCATACCTTGAAGATTATCTGACGATTTTCGATAATCATCTGTGTAAACTCTTTCTCCAAATCCTGTTGTTGCTTCATTGTTTCATCGTTTGCTTCATTAGTCGCTAAATGTACGAAATAATTACAAACACACTAAATTTTTCAGTTGAATTTCTATACATCGACAACTTTCTCGGTGGCCAACACTACACGCGAAGGCGTAGCCAAGGCCTTGGGCTTGTCGCTCGCCGAGGCATTAACGGCCGCCGACCCCGCGCATCCAAAGTGGGATTGGAGATAAAACAGCAAAGGGACCGCCCTGTGAGGTAGTCCCTTTGTAATGGTTATTGAGTAATTTATTTCAACTTCTTGCCGTCGGAGAAAGCGTTGCCGACCACCTCACCAAGTTCGATGTAATGGTGGTTAATAGGGTCGTAGGTTATGGGACGCAGCTTGCGGTAATCCACTTTGCCCTCGGTGAGGATTTTTTCGTCGGCACTCACATTTACGATGCGACCAACAAGATGGTTGCTCTCCTTATCGTACGACACCAACTCGCACTCCAAAGTAAAAGGCAACTCCTTGATAATGGGCGCATTGACCATCTCAGAGCGCACTGCCGTAAAGCCCGCCTTGGCAAATTTATCAGGCTCTTTATTGCCCGAAACGATACCCACATAATCGCACGCCACGAGTTGCTCGGCCGTAGCCATACTCACAGTAAAGGCTCGCGTCGCAAGGATGTTTTTCGTGGTTTTATGCCCCTCCGAGAGGCAAATGCCGATATGGTCATCGGTAAAGACCCCACCCCACGCAGCATTCATCGCATTGGGCTTACAGTCGGCATCATAGGCCGCAACAATCAGCACCGGCATCGGATAGAGCCAGCTCTTCGCTCCAAAATTCTTATGCATAACTATTTAATTCTTAAATTTATACCTCATCCACACCGTTTCGCCCATCTGCTGAACACTCTGAAGGCGCAACCGGGTTGCAGGGCGATTTTTGTCGGCTATACCATCGAAAACAGCCGCCATCCCTGCGCGGCCATCGATACCCGGGGCGACCATAAAGCTCACCTCGTCGAGCAGGCCCGCCTCCAAGAATGCGCCATTGATATGTCCGCCGCCCGTAACCGCCAATCGCTCAACCTTAAACTCCTCGGCAAGCAGTTCCATAGCGCGCGCAAGATTTATGCCGTTTTTGCCCGTTGCAATCCACGAAATACCCTGCTCCGAGAGGCGGTCGTGGTAGGCCTTCGGGCAATGTTCGTCGGTGATTATGAGCAGAGCCTGCCCATCAAACTCCGTTTCGCCCCATTGCAGCTTACCGTGGGTGTCGATTCCCACGCAGTAGGCATCCGCCTGACGAGCAACATGAAAAGCCTCGTGGCCGATTGGCGCAGGGTCCTCCGCAACAAAAGGCTCCGAAAGGGCGTAGTGCATCTGCATAGTCACGCGCCCCATCAACATCGACTCACACTCGAGCGCATCCAACGCCTCGTAATATTCGTTGCCGCCCTCAATCTGCTCGGTCATATCGCAATCAATGCGACCATCCACCGAGGCAATCATATGACAAATTATGTAAGGTTTCATATATCGTTTATTTTATCTCACCATTAATTCTTCGTCGAACAACCGAAAAAGCCTTCTGATAGAGTGCCGAGTCGGGCATCGTCGCGAGCATCTCCCTAAAGCGGCTCATAGGTACAGCGAATGTCAATTCATTCTTCGGGACAAGTGGGCGTGCCGAGGGGTCGAACATACCCAGAAAACAGCGACGGCCGCCCTTGCGATTCTCGGTCGTAGCAAACGCAACGACCGCAGCACAGCCCGAAGCGAACTTCGTCGTAACGGCATCTTCGGCATCGTTATCGTAGAAAGCCCAAGTGCATAATCCCGACAAAATATCGGGCGTAGCGAAGAATACAACCGCCTCAACACCATCCCAACTCTCCAGCAGATCGACACGCACAAAGTTAAGATATGGTTTGTCGGTAAGCTCGATTTCAAGGCTCTCGACATAGCCCCGCACCTGCTCGGGTGTGCGCTTATAATGCTCTACCTCGGACACAAACAGCGGCACTCGCTCAGGCATAGGATGAAAAGCTGTATAGAGCCCACCGCCACCGCACTGCACATTTTCGGCTGTGAGCGAGAGCGCATTACCATCACACACTTTGCGAATTGCACCAATCATACATCGTGGCACACGGCTCTCGGGGTTTACTGCCATATCGCCATACCAAAATGCGATAGGCAACGGGGCTGCCTCGCCAAACGCCTCGCGAAACTTTAGGATAAACTCTTGCGGTGTCATAATATTAGGCATTAGTCTTTCTACAAAGTTAAATATAATTCAAAAACAAACGAGAGAAAAGATTAAAAATTTTCCCTCGCCATAACTACGCCTGTCGCTATAATCGCCGCAATATTTTTGATCCAACACTCCTCTAACCTACTGCCGGCTATTCTTCAAGAACTTTATTGCCGAGAGAATCAGCATAGGGCCCAAGCCGGAATAGAACGACGCGATAAATTGCAATGGCACAGCTGGTATATACTTCAACGCAAGGCCCAATCCCATCATAAACATCAGCAACAGCCATCCGCGCAACGAGAATGTCTGCCACAATGGAGCTACTGCCGAAAGTGAAGCTATACGAGCAGAATATCGCGCAACAACAGCTCGGAACATCACGTAGAACGCACCACCTACACACAATGTTATGACCAGCAGCCACCACATATCGCATAGTGGCATCAAGCCGTATGCTCGGATGCCCTTCAGGCTAATCATTACGCCCGGTATGCCCCATATCAAGGCTGCCGTCAGGTATAGATATACTCGTTTTACCGCCATTAGTTAACGCTTTTAACACTATTTTGCAGCAAGATTCCGCTTTTTCATCCAACGGGGAATCACACTTTAGTTTTCCGCAATCGTAAAAACGGTCAATCCTATATCAAAAGTAATAATTCCACAATTAACTACCAAATTTTTATAGCACACTATATCACCCAACCCCGAACGCATTAATCAAAAATTATTAACTTTGCAAAAAGAATATATGACGATGAAAAAGATTTTTACGATTATAGCAATACTGCTCCTCGCAGCCTGCAATGCGACAAAGTCAACCGACAGGTTGTTAAGCGACGTATGGGCCAAAGACCAGGCTATTCGCCATCAGATGATAAGACTCACGAAGGCTGTTACCACCGAAGGTCAGACGGAGTTAATAGACTCGTTATTGTGGGCAAGCGAAGAGATGGAGCGTATCGATAGTGCGAATATGGTCGTTGTCGATAGCCTGCTACATAACGGGCTACCCGAAAATCTCTCGGAGGAGTCCTACAAAACCATCTGGATAGTTATCGACCACGCCTCTCTCGAGATGCAGGAGCAATACCTCCCGCTAATCGAGCAAATGGCAAGCTCCAAGTTAATCGACATCGACGAATATGCAACACTCTTCGATCGCGTAGCAATGAAACGTAATCAGCCGCAACGATATGGCAGCCAGTCTGTTCAGTTCGGCACACCCGAGGCGATGCAACTCTACATCTGGCCGGTCGAAAATCCGACAGCACTCGACTCGTTGCGCTCGGCTGTTGGGATGATGCCTATAAGCGAGTACCTTAAAACCCTGACTGAAACTACGGGCATTGAAGCAAAATACTGCCCCACGATGAGAGTCGAAGAGTTAAACAAAATGCGCTATGAAGAGTAACATTACAGTCCGCGTAGCGACCAAAAAAGATGCAGCAACGATTGCCCAAGCGGTAGCTATGGCTATTGGCGACGAAGATGCTTTACGCTCCTATTGTGGCGACGATTACCTTGAGGTACTTACCGAGGTAGCACGACGCAAAGCTACGCAATACAGCTGGCAATATGCCCTCGTGGCAGAGGTCAACGGCAAGGCGGCAGGTGCAATAGTAGGATATGATGGTGCGCGACTTGAAGTGTTGCGCGAAGGGACATTTGATGTTTTGCGCGAGCGTGTGGGGCGCATACCGACAATCGCCAACGAGACCGAAGCGGGCGAATACTACCTCGATTCTGTGGGTGTCTTGCCCGAATTTCGCGGTTTGAGCGTAGGCAAAGCATTGGTCGCCGCATTTTGCGACAAAGTGTTTTCAGATGGCTACGCACGCGTGGGCTTGATAGTCGATAACGAAAATCCCAATGCCGAAAGGCTCTACAGTTCATTAGGTTTCGAGCGCGTTGGCACGCGACCTTTCTTCGGACACAAAATGTGGCATCTGCAGCGCGCAAACACAATGTGTGTGCGTGATAGGCTCCTTCACTCTACTATTATCACCCCATTTCAACGGCGTGTCTATTTAGAGCTGCTGAATATTCCTGCGGGGCAAACCATAACCTATGGCGAGATGGCCCGACGCATCGGATGCCGCAGCGCACAGGCCGTTGGTCAGGCCCTGAAACGAAATCCGTTTGCGCCCGAAGTACCGTGCCACAGAGTAGTAGCCGCCGACGGCTCGCTGGGTGGCTATAACGGATATCGCGACGGAGAACAGATAGAGCATAAACGCCAACTTTTGGAGACCGAAAAAGCATAAATAAAGCGATGGAAGTAATTAACCTTTTACATTTTAGCTCGCGCGCCCAGTTGCGACGTTGGCTGGAAGAGAATCACTCGCGAGAGCGCGTTTGCTGGGTCGTAACATCGCGCAGCAAGCAGCCCCAAGAGGGAGTTATACCCTACATCGAAGTCGTCGAGGAGGCATTATGCTTCGGATGGATAGACTCCACACTGAAACGCCTGCCCGACGGTCGCCTTGCGCAACGGCTATCACCTCGCCGCCGAGGTAGCCATTGGACCGAACTGAACAAACAACGTTGTGCCGAACTCGAACGACGCGGCTTGATGACCGATGCCGGCCGCAACGAACTGAAAAAAGCGAAATAAAGGTGTAACACCATAAAAATAAGGCAACGATGAAACGAGTAAAGATAACAGTAATGCGCATTACGCAGTACGAAGATTTGATGGCACAATACGAAAACCCTATTGAGCATACGTGCGATATGCATCTTGGGCAGAGCTTTATCGTCGAGAACTGCACCAAACCCGAGGGCATGTGCCAGAGCGCGTGGGAGACACTCCTGCCATTTATCAAGGAGCTCTCTGCGGGCGGCGGCAACTTCTTCGACGGCTGGATGCAAAATCCCCACTCAGCAATGCTCTCCTGCAACGACGGCTTCCGCCCCGTAAGTTTCTACATTGAAACGATAGAATAACATTTTGAAGCAGACACAAACATCCTTATCGGTTGACTTGCCAGCATCGGCACAAAAAAAGAGGAAACACAAATGTTCCCTCAAGTACTCGAAGCCGGGGTCGAACCGGCACGGCCATTACTGGCCACAGGATTTTAAGTCCGGCGTGTCTACCTATTCCACCATTCGAGCTACACCATTTGTCTTAAATTTGGTTAAGATGCCACAAAAGTAAGAAAATTATTTCAATGTGCAAATATTTGATTCCAAATAGCTCATAATTGCTTGGCGATCGGCCGGATGGAACCATCGAATCTCTTCATCTCGACGAAACCAAGTGAGTTGTCGCTTGGCATAACGGCGCGAGTTACGTTTGATAAGTTCCACGGCCTCATCGCGGCTTATCTTACCATCGAAATAGTCGA
>JAGBIR010000208.1 GCA_017934845.1 Alistipes sp.
AAAATAAACAGGTTAAAATGAACTCTTGGGGAGATATATTCAGAATTACACTTTGGGGCGAGTCGCACGGAGCACAGGTAGGCGTAAGCATCGATGGTGTTCCCGCAGGCATACCCCTCTCGGAGGAGGATTTTATGGCCGATTTGGAGCGTCGCAAGGCTGGTGCAGCAGGTACTACACCACGCAAGGAGAGCGACCTTCCACACATCGTATCAGGTCTTTATAACGGCTACACGACAGGTTCTCCGCTCACCATAGAGTTTCTTAACGAAAATACCCGTTCCGGCGATTATTCTGCACTTACAGAGCATCCACGCCCGTCACACGCCGATTTGGTTGCACGCCAAAAGTGGAATGGCTATAACGACCCGCGTGGCGGAGGGCACTTCTCGGGACGCATTACTTTGGGCTTGGTTGCTGCAGGTGTTGTAGCAAAGCATATTCTTGGCAACGAAGTAGTTTTCAATACCGACATAGTGGAAATTGGCGGCTCACGCGACCGCACGCAGTTTGATGCGATCATCGAAAATGCGCGTATGGAGCAGGACTCCGTTGGTGGCATCATCGAGTGTCGCGTAAGTGGTATTCCAAGTGGTTGGGGCGAGCCATTCTTCGACTCGGTGGAGAGTCAGATAGCCCATCTGCTGTTCTCCGTACCGGCCGTTAAGGGTGTTGAGTTTGGCGCAGGTTTCGCATGCTCGGGTATGCGCGGAGCCGAGCATAACGATATGATTCTTGACAAAGAGGGCCACACAGCAACCAACCACGCGGGAGGCGTAGTAGGAGGTATAAGCAATGGTAATGAGATTGTTGTACGCGTTGCAGTAAAGCCTACCGCATCTATTTCGCGCGAACAGCATACTTTCAACTTTGCAAGCCAGAGCATCGAGCCCCTAACAATCAAGGGTCGTCACGACGTATGTATTGCGTTGCGCGCAGCCGTTGTTGCAGAGGCTGCCGTAGCAATTGCCTTGGCCGATCTTAAACTACGCGCATAGGCTATGCGCAAATCGAGAGCCGACATAGTTAGTTACTTGAGCCAGCGGATGGAGCCACTCTATCCGCTACGCGAGTGTCAAACCATAGCCCGTATGGTGGCAGCTCACATCGAGGGGTGTAGCACAATGCTCTACCTCACAGATCAGCGTCAAGAGGTTGAACTGGAGGACATCGAAGAGGTTGCCGATAAGCTTGCTCAGGGGTGTCCCGTGCAGTATGTTTTGGGGTATGCCGACTTCTGCGACCACCGCTTTACGGTCCGCGAGGGGGTGTTAATTCCGCGTCCCGAAACCGAGGAGTTGGTCGATTGGATTATCTCGCATGCAAAGGGAGTTGCTTCGCCTCGCATATTGGATGTTTGCACAGGCAGTGGTTGCATTGCCATATCGTTAAAACTTGCACTTGCAGGGAGCAGCGTAACAGCAATAGACCTATCGCCAGATGCTTTAGCAATTGCCCGCGAGAATGCCCGGCAATTGGAAGCTGATATTGAGATTCTTTGTGACGATGCGTTGGACCAATTACCATCACTCGACGAAAGAGAGTTCGATTTTATTGTGTCGAATCCTCCCTACATACCTTCGTCGGAGCGTGCGCAGATGCATCGTAACGTAACGGAGTACGAGCCATCGATGGCACTGTTTGTTTCGGATGATGACCCGCTGATTTTTTATCGTTCGATTGCTCGCGCAGCAAAACGACTACTCAAAGCTGGCGGAGAGCTATTTTTCGAGGTACATCACCTTTGGGCAGAAGCTACTGCCGAGATGCTCCGCGGGGAGGGCTTCTTAGATGTCGAGATTCGTCGCGACGGTTTTGATAAACAGAGAATGATATGTTGCCAAAAGCAAACAAAATAAAACAACCCAAGCAGAAGAGTGCCGATGAGGCCCTGCAGTCACTGATGCGATTGTGCGCACGCGCCGAACGTTCATCGGGCGATGCTCTGCGTCTTATGGCGCGTTGGGGTGTGCCCTCAACCGAGCGACCGAAGGTCCTTAAAAGACTTATCGACGAGCGTTTTATCGACGATAGACGTTATGCCGATGCCTTCATCCGCGAGAAGATAAATTTAAGCGCGTGGGGTGAGTATAAGATAAAGGCTACGTTGCGAACAAAGGGTATCGATGAGCACACTATAAGCGAGGCTCTTTCCGAAGCTACGTCACTAAACTCTACCGAACGCCTAAACGAACGTCTGCAAAGAAAATTGCGTACCACAAAGGCCCCGACTGCCTACCAGTTAAAGGCAAAGCTCATACGCTATGGTGCATCGTTAGGTTATCCGATGGATGCTGTAATAGAGTGCGTCGAGAGCCTTATGAACGACTTAAACATTGATTCAGAATGCGATTTAGACTAAATATTTTATACTTCATATTTTTTCTTCTTCCCCTTGCAATTCAGGCGCAAGAGTTAGACCCGACATACTACGACTATCCGCTACGCGATGTGGCAGGATACTACTCATCGAATTTCGGAGAGATGCGCTCAAATCACTTCCATTCGGGTGTGGATTTCAAGACCGATGGCGTTGAGGGTAAACCTGTTGTGGCGGTTGCCGATGGCTATGTGAGCCGTATTTTCCAATCGCCTTCGGGTTATGGGTTGGCACTCTACATCACGCATCCCAATGGCACGACATCGGTATATGGCCATCTGTCGCGCTTCCGTGCGGATATAGCAAAGTATGTCTTTCAGGAGCGTCATCGCCAGCGCAAGCATCGCGTTGACCTCTATTGCAAGCCCGAACAGTTTCCCGTAAAGCGCGGCGAGGAGATTGCCCGTTCGGGTAATAGTGGCTCGTCGGGCGGGCCTCATCTGCATTTCGAGATTCGTCGCACGGCCAGCCAAAAGACGCTCAACATAATTGCTGCAGGAGTCATCACGCCCAAAGATGATATACGCCCGATGATTCGCAAACTCCACTACTTCGAGGTCGATACCGTCGATGGTGTAGCTCGTCAAAGCCGCGCACAGAGCTACGAGGTGCGTCGCTCGGAGGGTGCTATGTATGTCCTTACGCAAGGCTCAACCATAAAGGTTGGGCGCAACGGCTATTTCGTTGTAGAGGTTACAGACCGCAAAAACGACACACAGAATACCTATGGCGTTTACCATATTGTCGCATCGATTGACGATGAGCCATTCTTCGAATATCGCAACGATGGCTTTACGTTCGATATAACGCGCTACTGCAATGCGGTGGCCTACTACCCCATTCAGCGCAGTTCTCGCAACGAGGCAATACGTCTGGCTCATCAGAGAGGTAGCATAAAGCACTTCTACCCCACGCTGGTCGATAATGGCGCGATAAGGGTTTCAGCCGGCGAGAAACGTTCGATTCGCATAACGGCGACCGACGATTGCCTAAACACCTCGACACTGGAGTTCGACATCGTAGGCAAGGCCGACGAGGAGTGCTTCACATCCGACAAGCGAGCTACGGCCGCAACAGCACACTACAATCGCCCATTCTCTGCTGAGTTTGATAATCGCCTAAAGGTCGAGATTCCCGCGGGAGCGTTGTACGAATCAACCGACATCGAACTGCGCAAGGCCGACATTGCAATCAAAGCCGACAGCAGTATTGTCCTCTTGTCGGAGGCTTATACTGTGGGTAGCAAGAATATACCATTGCATAAGTCGATGAGCGTTACGCTCAACCATTTTGTCGAGAATAAGGCGTTAGAGGCCCGCACCGCGCTGGCCACAGTAAGCGACAAGGGCACACTCACCTATGCCGGAGGAAAGTACCACGAGGGCAGAGTACGGCTCAATACGCGTTCGTTCGGCACATTCTGTATAGTTGCCGATGCTACGGCACCAACCATTACGCCTCAATTTGTCGAGGGTGCCGACTGCACATCACGACGCACCATATCGTTCCGCTTAAAGGATAACTTCTCGGGCGTAGCGTCATATACAGCCACTATTGACGACAGGTGGGTAGCCATAGACTTCTCGCGCGGCAAAGCATCGATAAACCTTGCAGACGAGGGTATTACGGGAGGTGTAGTACACAAAATAAAATTCGTCGCGACCGACTCGTGTGGCAACCGCACCGAATGGCAAGGCTCGATAAAGAGATAGGCCAAGCGACAAAACTGAAATTGCAAAAACTTAAAACTATATACCTATGCTAAAGAAATTAATGCTGATTCTATTCTCTGCGACGGCTCTCTCGGCCCTTGCACAGCAGAGTGATTTTTCGCCCGTTGATTATGTGAATCCGCTGGTCGGAACACACTCTACGTTCGAGCTCTCGACAGGCAACACCTACCCCGCCATCGCACGCCCGTGGGGAATGAACTTCTGGACTCCGCAAACGGGTAAGATAGGCGACGGCTGGACCTATATGTACACCGCCACAAAGCTGCGTGGATTCAAGCAAACGCACCAACCATCGCCATGGATTAACGACTATGGTCAGTTTGCACTAATGCCCGTTGTTGGTCGCCCCGAGTTCGACCAAGACCGTCGCGCAAGCTGGTTTTCACACAAGGGCGAGCAGGCTACGCCATACTACTACAAGGTATATCTTGCCGAGTGGGATGTCGTCACCGAGTTTGCACCGACCGACCGCGCCGCGCTGTTCCGTTTTACTTTCCCCGAGAGTGACAAATCGTTCATCGTAGTGGATGCCTTCGATGGTGGCTCATACATCCGCATCGACAAGGAGAATAACCGCATCGTGGGTTATACCACACGCAATTCAGGAGGTGTAGCGCAGAATTTCCGTAACTATTTTATCGTAGAGTTCGACAAACCCTTCCAATACGAGGCTACCTTCTGCAACGGCAAACTCGACGAGGGTGTAGCCACCCAGCAGAGCAATCACGTAGGTGCCGTAATTGGTTTCCCGACAGCTAAAGGCGAGGCCGTTCACGCCCGCGTAGCATCTTCGTTCATCAGCGAGGAGCAGGCCATGCTTAACCTTAAGGAGTTGGGTGACAAATCATTGGAGCAGGTAGCCGACGAGGGACGCAAGGCTTGGAACGACGTTTTGGGCCGCATAGAGGTTAGCGGTGGCAACCTCGACCAGATGCGTATGTTCTATTCGGCACTCTACCGAGCAACACTCTTCCCGCTAAAGCATCACGAGATTGACGCCGAAGGCAACATCGTGCACTATAGTCCCCACAACGGCAAGGTCGAGAATGGCTATTTCTATACAGGCACAGGCTTCTGGGACACCTTCCGCAGCCTCTTCCCGCTATTGAACGTTCTCTATCGCGACGAGAATCAGAAGATGCAGGAGGGTTTCGTAAACGTCTATCGCGAGAGCGGATTCTATCCCGAGTGGTCGAGCCCCGGCCATCGCTGGTGCATGATTGGCAATAACTCGGCTTCGGTATTGGCCGACGCCTGGCTGAAGGGCGTTAAGGTCGAAGAT
>JAGBIR010000209.1 GCA_017934845.1 Alistipes sp.
ATGATGCCACGTTGTGTGGGATGCGAAAGTTTTATCGAAACTGATGCCCCCATACGTTGCCCGGCCTGCAATCGTCGTCTAAATGGCACTCAAGAGGAGTTTAACGAGCAGGTACAGACCGTAATGTTTTGGGATTAGCGAGTCCTGATAAGGAAAATTTATCTATTCGCTTAAAAAAATCGACTCCACCGCACACAAATTCACATATTTTTCATAACTTTGGGTAATTATAACCTTTAGTTAAAACAACTATGGCAGAATTGAAAGTGGGGGATATGGCACCAGAGTTCACTGCGACCACCCAAGATGGATCGACAATATCGCTTTCTGATCTTAAAGGCAAGCGCACGGTATTGTACTTTTATCCCAAGGATAACACATCGGGTTGCACGCTCGAGGCAAAGAGTTTGCGAGATGGTAAAGAGGAACTTGCACATCGCGGATATCGCATCGTAGGAGTAAGCCCCGACAGCGAACGCTCTCACCAAAACTTTTGCGACAAGCACTCGCTAAACTTCACGCTCATAGCCGACACCGACCATTCGGTGTGTGAGGCCTTCGGCGTTTGGGCCGAGAAGTCGATGTATGGTCGCAAATATATGGGTGTCAAGCGCACCACATTCCTGCTCGATGAAGAGTGTAGAGTTACCCATATCTTCGACAAGGTGAAGACTGCAACTCATTTTGAGCAGATTATTAATGAATTAGACAAATAAAAAACTGAAAAATAACTATGGCAACTGAAAAAACACAAGTCAATGCCGACAAGCTCAAGGTTTTGAGCGCGGTAATGGATAAGATAGAGAAGGATTTCGGCAAGGGCTCAATTATGCGTATGAGCAGCGAAGCCGTAACCGACATCCCCGTAATTCCCACAGGATCAATCACTCTGGACGTAGCTCTTGGTGTAGGTGGATACCCAAAAGGTCGTGTAATCGAGATTTATGGTCCTGAGTCATCAGGTAAGACCACACTGGCCATCCACGCAATAGCCGAAGCACAGAAGGCTGGCGGTATAGCCGCTTTTATCGATGCAGAGCACGCTTTCGACTCATTCTACGCGCAGAAGTTGGGCGTTGATGTTGATAATTTGCTTATTTCGCAGCCTGACAACGGCGAGCAGGCGTTGGAGATTGCCGATTCACTCATTCGTTCAAGTGCAATCGATATTATCGTAATCGACTCAGTAGCAGCGCTTACCCCAAAGGCCGAGATTGAGGGCGAGATGGGCGACTCAAAGATGGGCTTGCAGGCACGTCTTATGTCACAGGCCCTACGTAAGCTTACAGCCAGCATCTCGAAGACCAAGACCGTTTGTATCTTCATCAACCAATTGCGCGATAAGATTGGCGTTGTATATGGCAACCCCGAGACAACAACCGGTGGTAATGCCCTGAAGTTCTACGCCAGCGTACGTATCGACATCCGTCGCGCGTCGGTCATCAAAGATGGCGAAGAGCAGCTGGGTACCCGCACAAAGGTCAAGGTCGTAAAGAACAAGGTGGCACCTCCGTTCAAGCGCGCAGAGTTCGACATTATGTTCGGCGAGGGAATCTCGAAGATTGGCGAGATTGTTGACCTCGGTGTTGACTATGGAATCATCAAGAAATCAGGCTCTTGGTTCTCTTATGGAGAGCAAAAGATTGGTCAGGGACGCGATTCGGTAAAAGAATTGCTTACAAATAACGCAGAGCTGCGCGACGAGATCGAAGCCAAGTTGCGCGAGGCTATGAAAACTCAAAAATAGAGCTTATGAATTATACTGCAGAGGATGAGATTATAATCCAAGCGAAATGGGACCAGTTGGTCGAATCGTGTAAGAATATTTGCAAAAACGAGGCAGACTGGAACTTTATCAAACGAGCCTTCTTCCTTGCGAAGGAGGCTCATCAGGGGGTACGGCGACGTTCAGGAGAGCCATACCTCCTGCATCCTATTGCAGTAGCACAGATAGTTGTCGACGAGATTGGCCTCGGCGTTAAGTCGGTTGTCGCCGCCCTTCTACACGATGTGGTGGAGGACACCGACTATACTGTTGAAGATATGGAACACATCTTCGGCCCGAAAATCGCATCAATGGTCGATGGTCTTACGAAGATGTCGGGAGTATTCAACGCCGACACCTCGCAGCAGGCGGAGTATTTCCGTAAGGTGCTGCTTACGCTCTCGGACGATGTTCGCGTGATTCTTATCAAAATTGCCGACCGTCTGCACAATATGCGAACCTTGGGATCAATGCCCCAAAATAAGCAGATTAAGATTACGGGCGAGACCATTTACCTCTTCGCTCCATTGGCGTATCGTCTTGGCTTATATGCAATTAAGACCGAATTGGAAAACCTTTGCATGAAGTACCGTTTCCCCAAGGAGTACGAGGAGATTATGGCCCAAATCAACGAGACATCGGCCGCCCGCGAAGAGTACATCCGCAAATTTAATGCTCCGATCATTGAGGCATTGGACCGCAACGGCTTCAAATATGAGATTTCGGGCCGTGTGAAGAGCGCGTACTCAATTTGGACAAAGATGATTCGCAAGCAGATTCCATTCTCGGAGATTTATGACTTGTTTGCAATCCGCATAGTATTCCAACCTACGGAGTTCCCGTCAGAGAAGACTCAATGTTGGCAGATATACTCTTCAATTACAGATATTTACACACCCAAACCCGACCGCTTGCGCGATTGGATAAGCATGCCCAAGGCTAACGGCTACGAGGCCCTGCATTCGACCGTAATGGGCCCCGATGGCATTTGGGTCGAGGTGCAGATTCGCACCCAGCGAATGGAGGATATTGCCGAGCGAGGATTTGCCGCACATTGGAAGTACAAGCAGGCAACCATCTCGCACGATGAAGATGAGTTTGACAAGTGGTTGAAGATGATTCGTACGGCCCTTGATAGCCCGACACAGAATGCAATCGACTTCTTGGACAACTTCAAGTTATCGTTATATACCTCTGAAATTGCGGTATTTACACCCAAAGGCGAGGCGCGTCGTTTGCCATTTGGAGCTACGGCCCTCGACTTCGCATACGACGTACATACCAAGATTGGAAACAGTGCTATTGGAGCAAAAATCAATCATAAGATTATGCCAATGACCACCCCTCTTAATAGCGGAGATCAGGTGGAGATTATAACAGCCGAATCGGCACGCCCGAAGGCCGAATGGCTCGAGTATGTCATTACGGCAAAGGCCAAGCAGGCGATTAAAAACTTCTTAAAACGCGAGCAGGAGCATAATATTCAGCGTGGAATGAAGCTTCTCGACGAGCGTTTAGCACAACTTAATATAACGCCAAATAACCGCGTGATTCGCAAGCTGATAGAGGCTTACGAAAGTACAAATAAAGACGAACTTTACACCAAGATTGGAGCCGGCATTGTGTCACTCGACAATCTGGATAAAATCGTCAAAACAAACTCAAAAAACAAGATTCTAAAGTTCTGGACACTCTTCATTAAAGATGACGACTCAGACGTGGAGAACGAGAGTCAGAACGACGATAAGGGACAAAAGTCTAAACCGGCCGCCGAACATCAAACGCTTATTACAGCCGAGTGTTGCCACCCGTTGCCGGGCGATAGTGTGGTAGGATACAAAGATCCTATCACCCATCAGGTTATCGTTCATAAGGCCACGTGCGACGAGCTTAACAGATTGGCATCGCAGCACGGTGAATGTATCGTCAAGGAGGCAATTAAGTGGTCGCAATTCAAGACGCAATCATCATTGGCTACAATACAGGTTGTAGGCATCGACCGCATGGGACTACTTATCGACCTTGCAAACGTGGTTACAAACGATTTTAGCGTCAATATGCGCCAAGTTAACATCCAGAGCCACGATGGCATATTCGAAGGCACAGTAAGCCTTTATGTGCGTGATGCGGAGAGTCTGAACGCTATTCTCGACCGTATGCGACGCATCAAGGGCATGGAGAGCGTCAAACGAATGGATTAAAAGTAGGGTATATGAGTGAATTTTGGATATTTCTCGCCATTGCAGGCGTTATCATATCATTTGCGCGCAAGGAGGATCAAGCGCGCAAAAGAAGAGGTAAAACAGGGCAGGGTATGCCCCAAGAGAATCCGCAAGAGGAGTTGGAGCGTCAGCTCCGCGAACTCTTTGGTGAGGAGACTCCCGCGGCACCCAAACCGAAGCCAGCAGAGTTTACCACACCTACAGAGGTAAAATACACCTTGTCAAAACCAAAACCTATAGCTGCGGTCAACACTCCGAAAGAAAACGTCAGCGCGAGCAAGGATAGCAAAAGCAAGAGTAGTGCCACTACTGAATCTACTCAGATCGACGATATGATTAAGGATTTCACAATGGAGAAGGCTGTTATATACTCCGAGATCCTAAAACCAAAATTCGACGAGTTTTAACATTTACTTATCGGATAGGGTAGTCGCTGAAATCATATAAACATAAAAACAGAATACTATGTCAACTATCTTTTCAAAGATCATAGCCGGAGAGATTCCGAGCTATAAGGTTGCCGAGGATGAGAACTATTACGCCTTTCTCGACATCAATCCATTGGCCAAAGGTCATACATTAGTTGTTCCCAAATTGGAGGTTGACTATCTTTACGACCTCGACGACGAGACACTTGCAGGCATGATTGTTTTCGCAAAAAAGGTTGCGCACAAAATTAAGGAGCAAATAGAGTGTAAAAAGGTCGCAACAGTGGTGCTGGGACTCGAAGTTCCCCACGCACACATCCATCTTATCCCAATGAATAACGAAAATGACGTTGATTTCCGCCGCGAAAAACTCAAATTAACTCCAGAAGAGTTTGCAGAAATAGCAAGTAAGATTGCGTTATAAACAGGGTGTTTACAACATTGTAAACAACTGAAAAGCAATAGGGTAGCCAAGCATTTGGCTACCTTTTCTATTATATATTTAACATAATCATCGATAAAGTGACTATAGAATCTGAAAATTTGTTAACCAGGGTAGTGGATAAGTTAATATTGTAACAAAATCACCATCAGTTTACATTTGTAATTACATTTGTAAATCAATTACATTTGTAATCAAGAATGATTGTTTACTTTTGTAAAGCAATCAGCGGCATAACAATTGTCGATTATTTACAACCGTAAACAAACTTCATTATGTTGTAAAGGCGAAATTCGAGAAGCTTTATTGTTAATCAAATTAATAAACTTTCATACATAAAATGCAAAATATCAGCAATTTACGAGTTTTATATAAATCAAATATGCTATATAATCAATTACTTTAGCCTATATTCGCACATTAGGGCTAAATGGCAATATTTACATATTATAAATAATAGA
>JAGBIR010000210.1 GCA_017934845.1 Alistipes sp.
GAGTGCGTCGAGTGCATCTTTCAGACCTCCGCCAAAGACGTTCTCGCCAGCCTCGCCCGTAATAAGCTCCATACGATGTTTGCGAATATCGAAGATTGCCTGTGCCGCCTCCATCGCTGCATCATCAAGACTAAGTGTTGAATTTGTCAGACGGTCGGGAAGAATCTTGGCAAATTCGGTAGTGTTGCCGTTGTGTGATAGTGTCTGTACGCTATTCTGGGGCGTATTTCCAGCCGAGTAAACCTGATTGCTGTCGGCCAATCCCAGCTCTACATTTGTCACGCGATAAGCAGTCTTCTCGACCAGCGAGCCGCGTACGTTGAGGTATTTTTGTGCATAACGAGCATAGGGGCCTACGATGTTCTGCTCCTTCTCGATAGTAACATCTACCGTAATGATGGTCGAGGGGGCAACATAGACTTTTGCACCCGAAGCATCGACCGTTAGGCCGAAAGTTGATTGGTAGGCGTTATTTTGGGCCATAGCACTCAATGTAAAGCCTAAAACGCAAGTTGCAATGGTAATTAACTTTTTCATGTCGGTTAGTATTTAACGTTTGAAAAACATTTTTACAAATATATGATTTTTTGAGCGATATAACAAAAAATAGGCGTAAATAGGCCACTATTTCACTACGGGCATACTCTTCTCCTGCCAACTTATAATACCGCCATCCATCTCAACAACCTCGAATCCACATTCGGCCAGGCGGTTTGCTGCATCCTTGCTTCTGCGACCACTACGGCAGTAGATGGCAATCGTCTTATCTTTGGGGAGTGTTGCTTCGGCCTTTTCTGAAAAGCCCTCCTGCGTAACATCAATATTGTATTGTGCTTGAGGAAGATGCCCTGCGGCCCACTCGTCGGCACGTCGTACATCGACAACAATGGTCGTAGAGTCTTGTGCCACGCGTGCAAATTCATCAACGCCGACCGATTTGAACTTCGGTGCGGAACTGCAACCAAATGTGAAAAGTGATAGAAGTGACATAATTAGAATGTGAATTTTCATAGTGTTAAAATTTTAGGTAAAAATCGCGCGTCAAGGTTTTGTATTCATCGCTATATCCCATCGGGCCTTTGTCCTCGATTATCAGGCGTGATACCAATGGCGAATCCTGCGGTGGAGTCTTCGTGAGTTCGGCCATTATGCGTTTGACGCCACTCTCGGGTGTACTCCACACCTCGCAGCGACGCTTCTCGAAGAGTCTGCCCCGAGCCTCCGACAAAAAGCGGCTATACTCGGTAGGTGGCAATATTAGCGAGAAAGTCCCATCCTCGGCAAGGAGTCGCAAAACACCGCCTACCAAATCCTCGAACGAGAGAGTTGTGGTGTGGCGAGCTGTGGTGCGTGCTGCATCGGGCGAAAGAAGTGAATCGATGAAGTAGGGAGGATTCGAGATTATCGAGTCGAAGGTGTGCGAAGGGGAAAACTCCTGTAAAGGCGAGCCGACAACCTCAATGCGGTCGCTCCAAGGCGTAGCCGATACGTTATCGCGGGCCTGCTCAATGCAATCGGTATCGATATCAATTGCTGTGATATGAGCCTCCGGCGCACGTTGAGCCGCCATAATGGCGATTAAACCTGTACCTGTGCCGATGTCGAGAATAGCTCCTTTGCCGTCGGGTAGCGATGCCCAAGCACCGAGCAAAGTACCATCCGTACCGACCTTCATGGCACAACGGCTATGGTCGATATGAAACTGCTTAAACGTAAATCCCTTGCCTCGCATAGTGGTTACTCTTTAAGGAATCCGTCAATGCCCGCGCCGAAGAGTGAGTAGTCGTAACGAACGGGATCTTCGGCGTCGAAAGTGCGCAGACTCTCGGTAATCTCAACTGTCGCTTTCCAATCGCTCTGGCGGCGATTCAGCAGACCCAGTGCGCGGCCCATATTGCCCGTATGCACGTCTAACGGCAGGTAGAGTGCCGACATGGGAATCTTTCGCCATAGGCCGAAGTCAACTCCTCTATCGTCGTGACGCACAAACCAACGTAAGTACATATTCAGTCGTTTGCAGGCCGCACCTTTGTCGATGCTTGATAGGTGCTTTTCGCAGTGAATGTTATGTTCGCACGAGAAAAATTCGCGGCGGAAAGATGATAAAACAGCGGCCAAATCTTTCGTGCGTTCGTATTCGCTTTCGAAGTAGTGGCCTATGCCGCCAAAGCGTTCGGTAATGCCTCGTATGGCAAGCACGAAATCGGTAAAATCCTGACCGTTGAACGTCCGATGAACATATCTCTGAAGCGATGCGAGCTCTTTATCCGATGCGTTGCGTACGAAGTCGGCCGGCGCATAATCCATATATTGCATCATACGCTGCGCGCTCTTTACGATGGCTTTACGATTGCCCCACGCGATGGTAGCGGCAAAGAAACCTGCAATCTCGCGGTCGGCTCTATTGGAGAATGAGTGCGGAATACTAATCGGGTCGGGCTCGATAAACTCTGGTCGGTTATATTTGTCGTGAAGATGCTCTAAAAGCTCCTTCAATTCTTGCTGTTCCATTTGGTTGTGGGTTATAAAATCATACCGTCACGCATAGTGATTTTTCTGTCGGCCATCGATGCCAAACCTTCATCGTGGGTAACGATAAGTATGGTCTGCCCTAATTCGTCGCGAAGGCGGAAGAATAGCGAGTGAATCTCGTCGCGATTTTGCGAATCGAGATTGCCTGAAGGTTCGTCGGCCAAGAGTAGTGCCGGGCGATTTATCAGCGCACGCGCTATGGCAACACGCTGCTGCTCGCCTCCCGATAACTGGCTCGGTTTGTGGGCGGTACGCTCTTTTAGGTTCATCATCTCGAGCAGTCGTAACGCCTCCTGCTCGGCCTCTTTTGACGAGCGGTGGGCAATAAGTGCCGGCATCATAACATTCTCCAAAGCCGAGAACTCGGGCAGAAGATGATGGAACTGAAAAACAAATCCAATATGGCGGTTACGGAAGTCCGACAGACGGTTGTCGCTGAGCTGGCTGACCTTCTCTCCGTCGATTATCAACTCGCCGCTATCCATCGGAGAGAGGGTGCCGAGAATTTGCAGCAGGGTAGTCTTGCCTGCGCCACTCTGTCCGACGATTGAAACCACCTCCGAGCGTTTAACCTCGAGTGAAACACCCTTGAGTACTTCCAACTCTCCGAAACTCTTATGTATATCGTGTGCGTGTATCATATTCACAAAGGTACACAATAATTCAAAATACCACAATAGACAAACTAAAAAAGAAAA
>JAGBIR010000018.1 GCA_017934845.1 Alistipes sp.
ATCGAGAGGTCAAACCAGCCACTCTCCTGAATCTTCAAATCCGACTGCGAAGCGTTGATATCCATGTTAGTACCAAAAATGTTGTTGGTCTGAACATAGCCCTCGTCGAATTTATGTACCCAATCCTCGAAAGGCAAATCGCGCATCCACCAATGAGCAATACCGCAATGGTTGGTCACCATATCCATAATAACCTTAATGCCGCGCTTATGTGCCTCGGCAACCATCTGGCGATAGAGTTCGTTGCTACCCATACGCGAATCGATATGATAATAATCGGCGCAAGCATAGCCATGATATGATGCGAAAGGCTCATTATCGAGCAGCATAGGAGTTGACCAGATTGCTGTCATACCCATATCGGCAATATAATCCAGATGGTCTATCACACCTTGAATATCACCACCGTGACGGCCATAGAACTCATTGCGAGCCGCCTTATCGGCCGTATCATCCGTAGAATCATTCTCCGCGCAGCCATTAGCAAAGCGGTCGGGCATAATGAGGTAGATAGCATCGGCCGTAGTAAAGCTCTTACGCAATGCAGAGCCCTCACGACGTGCAGCAATCTCGTAGGCAACCTTAAACTCCTCGTCGCCACGCGTCAAAACGATATAATATGTTCCAGCCTTGGCCGAAGAAGCAATCTCAACATCTACAAAGAGGTAATTTGGGCTGTCGGCCTTATGCACAGCCTTTACACTTACACCCTCGCCCTCGATTCTAACGTCGCACTCCGACAAAGCCTCGCCCTGCAACAAGAGCTGCAAAGGGGTATTCATACCAACCCACCACGAAAGAGGCTCTACGCGAGTCACTCGATCGGCGGCATCCTCAACGGATGCCGGATCGAATGAAGGGGCAGTGGCACACGATGAAGCCGCCACCGCGAACAATATTATGAAAAAACTAAGGATTCTTTTCATCTATTCTCTGTTTTAAGCTCGTATAATCAAGCGAATAAAACTACTTCTTAACCAAAATACGGTACTCCCACGGAGTCATAGTAAACTCCTTCTCGAGTGCAACAGCCTCGCCTGTCAAAGCATCAGCATAACCCTCAAATGCAGCATCGAACGCTACATTCTGCTCGGCAGCCGAGAGGTTAAACAAGCATACAACCTTGTTAGACTCCACCTCGCGTGAGAATGCCACAACGTCGGCATTACCACACTCGATAAGCGTCATATCGCCACCACGACCACCGGCTGCCAACGCGCAGTTATTGTGGCGCATAGCATTGAGCGACTTATAGAAATCGGTCCACTCGTTAGCCTTCCACTCCTTAACGGGATCCTTCTCGAAGAACTCGAAGCGGTCGTTGTGACCAATCTCCTGACCTGTATAGATCAAGGGCTGACCCTGAGGCAACACATAGGTAAGAGCCGCCATAGTCTTAACAGCATCGCCCAAACGCTCAAACTCGGTACCTGCCCAAGAGTTCTCGTCGTGATTCGACGTAAACATCAAACGCATAGCGGGCTGAACATACTTCTGCGCATCGCGTGCCAAATACTCCTTGAGGTCGGCAGCAGTTTTTCTGTCGGTCTTGATAGTACCATCGCCGGCAACATTCTTTGTCTCGCTACCGCCCTTTGCCATAGCGTTCAACATATGGTGCAACTCCCAAGCATAGGTAGTATTAAAGCCACACTCGTGCAACCAAGACTCCTCGCCCTCGGCCAAGAGATATACATTGGGGTTGATAGCCTTAACAGCCGCCCAAGCCTCCTTCCAATAGTCGGCAGGAACCTTGTAGGCAACGTCGCAACGATAGCCATCAATGCCCAACTCAATCCAATAGCACAAAGCATCGGTCATTGCAGCGCGCATATCGGCGTTCTCGTAGTTGAGTGATGCAATATCGGTCCAGTCGTACTCTACGATAGGCAGATTGGTTTCAGGATCCATCTTATACCAATCCTTCTTGCCCTCCTGCCACCACTTGGCATCACGCGAAGTATGGTTTGCAACCCAGTCGATAATCACCTTAAAGCCAAGCTCGTGGGCCTTATCGAGGAAGCTCTTGAAATCCTCGAGTGTACCAAACTCGGGGTTGATAGCCTTATAATCGACAATCGAGTAGTAAGAGCCGAGTGTACCCTTACGCTCAACCACGCCAATGGGATGGATAGGCATCATCCAGATAACATCGACGCCCAACTCCTTCAGGAAGGGAAGTCGCTGCTTGGCTGCGGCGAAGGTACCCTCCTCCGACTGCTGGCGCACATTCATTTCATACACAACGGCATTATACATCCAATCGGCATTATCCGAACACTTTGCAGCCTCGGGAGCCGACCCACAGCTGCTCAACATAAATGAAAGGAGCAAGCTAAAAATAGCAAAAAACGAAGTAGTTTTCATATTCTTATAGTGTTTTAAATCTTATAGCGTTTTAGTCAAAATCTCGAATCCATAAGGCTCGATGCTCAACTTAAGCACCCCATCGGTCTGCATCGAATAGTCATTACCAAAATGGGCTGTCAAGGGCTGCGAGAGGTTAATAGGAGCAGGCAATACGCACTCTACATCACGCTTCTGGCCTCCTGTATTTACAGCAACAACGTTCCACTCGCCCATATAGACTCGCATATAGACCCACACATCGTCGGTAAGTGCAAGCGTCATCATATCACCATAGATAAGAGGCATCGACGAACGGCGCAATGCAATCAAATCGCGTGTAATAGCTTTCTGACGCTGTTCATCGTCGTTATAGCCATCGAAACGCATCATACGGCGGTTGTCGGGGTCGTTTCCTCCCGGCTCGCCATACTCGTCGCCCTGATAGATACAAGGTACGCCCGGGATGGTCATATTAATAGCGTTGATAAGAGCCAACTTCTTGTAGCCAACCTTATCGCCAACGCCAATCTCGCGCAACCAGCCTGCCGCCTTGTGATCCTCGTCGGGATCCAACGTACCACCGGCCAACGAAATCAAACGACCCTTGTCGTGGTTACCTGTAATGTTTCCCATTGTGTGGTGATCGCCATAAGCCATAGCCGACTCCTCGACAACGGCTGCCATACGGGTTACCGAATGGTTGCGAGTAAGCACGTCGAGTGCCGTATGATATACATTGAAATCAAACTGTGCGTCGATCATACCGCTACGAACATACGAGCCTATAAGCTCTGGCGAACCATACGTCTCGCCAATCTGCCACAACTGCTTCTCGGGCAGTTGCTGACGCATCTTTTTGGTAAGTGTACGCCAATAATTCAAAGGAATATGCTTGCAGGCATCGTGACGGAAGCCATCGAAATCGAAGTTTGCAACCCAATAGATTGCCGAGTCGGTCATTGGCTGGGCAACCTCCTCGCGCTCGAGATCGAGTGTCGGAATATGCTCGTCGAACCACGTTGTAAGACGCTGCTCGTCCCACAACGAGAGGTTCTTTCTGCCGTCGGGCAAAATCAAAGGTGTAACCCAATCGGGATGAGCCTGTAAAACCGGTGAGTCGATATGCAAGTGGTTAGCCACATAGTCCAAAATCACGTTCATACCATTCTCGTGAGCCGTTGAGAGCAACTCGCGCAACTCATCCTCCGTACCAAAGCGGTCATCGACCTTGGTAGTATAGATTGGCCAATAGCCGTG
>JAGBIR010000211.1 GCA_017934845.1 Alistipes sp.
GATTGGCTCAAAGCTGGTTAATGTACTCTACATATTGGACGAGCCGAGTATAGGATTGCATCAGCGCGATAACCGCCGCCTTATAAGTACGCTTCAGGAGCTGCGCGATGCGGGTAACTCGGTTATTGTTGTCGAGCACGACGAAGATATGATGCGCTCGGCCGACTATATCGTTGACGTTGGCCCCAAGGCAGGTCGCCGTGGTGGTCAGATTGTCGCTACGGGAAGTATCGACGATATTATGCGCTCTGGCTCAATTACGGCTGACTATCTGTGTGGACGCCGAAGGATTGAGATTCCCGAGCAATTAAGAGCGGGTACGGGCGATATGCTTACAATCCGCGGTGCGAGGGGCAATAACCTCAAGGGTGTGGATGTGGAGTTCCCGCTGGGTAAGTTTATATGCGTGACGGGAGTCAGTGGCTCGGGTAAATCAACACTCGTAAACGAGACGCTGCGCCCGATTTTGAGCCGCCTGCTGTATCGCTCGCTGGATCGTCCGTTGGAGTATGACTCGGTAGAGGGTGTCGAGAAGGTCGATAAGCTGGTCGTTGTTGACCAGTCGCCCATTGGCCGTACACCGCGAAGCAATCCTGCTACCTACTCGAATGTCTTTGCCGATATACGTAAGTTGTTTGAGGCTACTCCCGATGCGCAGGTGCGTGGCTTCAAGGCTGGCCGCTTCTCCTTTAACGTCAAGGGTGGCCGTTGCGAGGAGTGTCGTGGCGCGGGTGTGCAGACCATCGAGATGAACTTCCTGCCCGACGTATATGTGCGTTGCAAAGCGTGTGGCGGTAATCGCTATAACCGCGAGACGCTGGAGGTAAAGTATAAGGGCAAGAACATCAACGATGTGCTTAATATGACGGTAAACATCGCAGTTGATTTCTTTGCCAACATCCCCTCGATATACCAAAAACTCAAGGCTATTCAGGACGTAGGCTTGGGCTACCTTACGCTGGGTCAACCCTGCACAACGCTGTCGGGTGGTGAGAGCCAGCGAATAAAGTTAGCTGCCGAGCTATGTAAGAGCGATACGGGCCGTACGCTATATATCCTCGACGAACCAACTACGGGCCTCCATTTCGAAGATATTCGCCAATTGCTGGGCGTTATAAACAAGCTGGTCGATAGGGGTAATACGGCCATCGTTATCGAACACAACCTCGACGTGATAAAGGTTGCCGACCACGTTATCGACATCGGCCCCGAGGGTGGAGCAGGTGGCGGACGGGTAATTGCTACCGGCACACCGCACGATATTGCCCAGTGCGAGGAGAGCGCAACCGGAGAATTTTTACGCAAGATGGGCGTTTAGGCAAAATTTTTGAAGTCGTTTCATGCAAAACCTTTTGTGTTATGAGACGACTTTATTTTTTCTTCGCGTGCATCACTATTTGCACATTGTGCTGTCCTTTTGTTACAGCGTCAGCACAGCAGAGAGCATCCTCGCAGATGCAACAACAGTTGGAGCCTACACCTCATCAAAAGGCTCATCACCAAGAATTGAAAACACTCTCTCATCAGCAGCGTGTGGAGCGTCGTGCGCAACGTTTGGCCGAGTATGAAAAGTTAATCGACAGCCTTGTCTTGTCGCATAACTTCGAGTTTAATCCCCAGTCGGTGCAGATGCAGCCCGCAGGCACTATGCGATTCTTGTCGAATCCCAACTATACGGTGACGCTGTGGCGGGGCAGTCTCGATGTGTGCGTACCCTATTGGACGGGCTACACACCTCCCTATCGTTATGTGTTGCTCAACACCGTTACGCCAATGGTCGGGACAATCCTAACGAAACAGACCGACGAGGGTTGGATGGTGTCGTTCAAAACAACACTCTACGCCTCCGAGGAGTTTACCTTTACTTTCGAGATAAACTCGCGCTATGGAGGTGCTACGCTTACCATCTCAAACGTGTGGTATAACCCCGTGCAATATACGGGAACAATAACCAGAATCTATTAGCGCGATTGCCCTATGAGACGCTATTTTCTTTCACTCTATCTATTCCTCACGTTGGGGCTGTCGCTGCTTGTTGCGGCTGCGGTGACGGCTCCTACGGCCTTCGCAGAGCAGAAGATGTGGGACGCTGTGGCTGCCGATACGGTTATAAGTAGCCTTACGATACGTCGCGTGCAAGCTCCTGCGTCGGAGTATATCCCCATCCTGCAAAAGGATTACACCGCGACCGATACCATCACCCGCCCAGCCGACTGCGATAAACACCTTACGCGAGCCGAGAGGCGTGCCTGTCGCGCTAAAGAGTTTGCCTTCAGGCTTGATTCGCTTATCGAGGTGCGCAACTTTACGTTCTATCCCACGACGATGCAGTCCGAGCCAAAGGGCGATTTAAGGATGATTTATGCCGATTTCTGTTATTTGCTCCTATCGCCAATCGATATGGAGGTCCATCTGCCCGTTGAGCGTAGCGGGTCACAATATGTTACGATGCTCAACTTCTCGACGGCAGGCTTTAGCGATTTTTCGGCCGTGAAATATCAATATGAGTGGCGTATATCGTTCCGCACCCAGAGCCAAGGCGATACATACTATTTCGATATGTATCTCTCACTTATTACGGGAGAAACAGTCCTGCTGTTGCAAAACTCACTCTACTCGATGCGTTACGTAGGGACAATAGGCCCGCGCCACAAAGTTGAGTAATACTATTATACAAACCAAGCAGCCGTCCTTCTCTCGGGGCGGCTGTTGATTTTGTTAAGTTATGAGGTTATCGCTTTGTGACCGCAATCATAAATGTGACGGCAACAATTGAGATTGTGATGCCTAAAACAATATTCAGCGTTAATGGCTCTCGGAACATCAGCGTGCCGATAAGTATGGCTGTTATAGGCTCGAAAACGCCCAGCACCGAAGCCTTTGTAGCTCCAATGTTGCGTGTTGCAATGGCAAGTGATGCCGTAGAGATAACGGTCGGAAGCAGTGCCAATCCTACCAGATTGAGCCAATCAGCACCTTCGGTAATGCCCGCTGTCGGGACTGTGCCAGAGAGGATGATTTTACCAAGAAAAACAAATGCACCAACCGCCAGAGCATAAAATGTGAGTAGCGAATTTGATATGTCGGAAATTGCTTTGCTGCGGTTGATGATGACTATGAATATGGCATAGACCAATGCCGAGCCCAGCGAGAGAGCAACGCCAATGGGATTAATAGCCTCGCCGCCGCTGCCTCTGGTCATAATCAGTACACCACCAAACGTAGCCGCTATGGCAAGCCATACGGGCCACGAAGGCACTACACGCAGGAAAAGCATTATGATAGCTACTAAAACGGGATACAGAAATATGAGTGTAGTAGCCAATCCTGATGCTATGTAGTTGTAGGCTTCGAATAAAAATATGCTGCTCGAGGTATATAGCAATCCGAGAATAAGCAGAATGCCGGCTTGCTTTGCTGTAATTTTGAAACTCTGCTTTGCCAGCACGAGAAATGCGCCCAAAATTATTACGGCAAATGCGTAACGGAAAAATAGTATAGACTCAATCGCTGCACCCTTATTCATCAGGGGCATACCAAACAGAGGATTTAGTCCGTAGGTTATACCCGTAATGATACCCGAAGAGTATCCAATAATAGCCTCTTTACTCAGTCTTTTCATACTTCGCTCTCTTTTTCGGAGTGCAAATATATTACTTTTAACTCTTTTTTTGACTGCCGTCACCCTCTTTATTTCATCACCAAAACCACAGCATAGGCCGATACGCCCTCCTCGCGGCCCTCGAATCCCAGATGCTCGGTAGTAGTGGCCTTAACCGATACGCGCTCTGATTCGATTCCCATAGTCTCGGCAAGTCGCTCGCGCATAGTGTCGATGTGTGGACGCAGTTTTGGCTGCTGCATAGCTATTGTGCAATCTACGTTCGATATCTCGTAACCCTTTGCACGGACAGCCTCGCATACCCGCTGAAGAAGTATGCGTGAATCGATACCCTTAAACTCCGCCGAGCTGTCGGGAAATAACTTGCCAATATCGCCCAGCGCAACAGCCCCAAGCAGTGCATCGCAAATGGCGTGAATAGCAACATCGCCATCGGAGTGGGCTACACAACCTTTCGTGTGGGGAATCTCTACACCTCCCAAGACCAAACGCAGTCCCTCGGCCAAGGAGTGAACGTCGTAACCTTGTCCTACTCTAATATCCATAGTATCTTATCTTTTTTACATTTTACATTCAACTTGAGTAATCTCGCCGCGCGTCAGGTACCAGATATAACCCTCGATTTGGGTGTATCCCATTTGACGCAACAACTCCATATATCGCTCAATCTGGTCGCGATGTGACTTATATCGCTCGGCACCAAATTTATAGTCGATAACCACAGCCCTCTTGCCCTTAATCATTACGCGGTCGGGACGACGTGTGCCCACAATCTCGCCGCACACAATGTCGTTCTCGTTGCGAATGGAATCCCACTCTGCCGTGAACCACTCGCGCACCTGCTCACGCGAGAACTCACGCTCGATGGTAGCCTTCAGCTCCTCGGCCTGCTTGTCGCTAATGCGACCTGCGGTCAATGCCTGGTTAATCTTACGCTCGACATCCTCTATACCCGAAGCCTCACAAAGTATGCCGTGCATCAGGATTCCTATGTTGCGTTGTGAGGTGTTCTCCGACTGTGCATCCTCAAAATAACGCTGCGTCGAGATCTTTAACGACTGATGCAGAGGGTAGGTGGGGTAGTCGCTCAATAAAATTGTTTGTGGCTTGTTCTCCTTGGCTCTCTGCTTGCGGCAAGAACCATCCTTTTGGCAACCTTCGCACTTGTTCTCCTGCTTGGCATCCTCTTTCATTGTCTGCTCGCCATACTCGGCAAACATAGGAGTAAACTTCTCGTCGGCATACTCCCCCTCAAGAGGCTTGGCATTGGCCGATACGACGTCCCATAGCAGCGTTCCAATATTGTTGGGGTCGCGCTTCTTGGGTATCATAACATACAACTCCTCGCTGGCACGCGTAAGGGCTACATATAACATATTAATAGCATCGACGTGAGAATATACCTGCTCGCGATAATATTCGTCGGTAAATACCGATCCGTCCATCTTCGAAGAGTATGGAACAGGGAAGCAGCCAAAGGCCTTCAAATCGTCGTTGGTGTTGTTA
>JAGBIR010000212.1 GCA_017934845.1 Alistipes sp.
CGGCTGCGGTTGTGGCTCTATTGGCGTTTGCGGCTGCACAGGAGGTGCAGGGATAATAAACTCCCCATTTTCGGCATCTGTATTTTGCTGCGGGGTTTCGTTAACTACCGCCGGCACAGGCTCAGCGACAGGATTATCCCCCGCTGCCGGCTCATCCTGATTCTCACCGCGACGCGCGATACGCTCCTTAACCTTGCCTACAACATCTTCACCCTTATGCACTACGCCATCGACGCTTCTGTTTACGAGCGATATAACATTGCGATTGATATACACACCCGTAAGAATCCACCCCGTAAGCAACACCATCACAACACCAAACGTACCAATCATTTGTGTTAAATCGGTTGCACAAGCATGGCCCCAACGACCGCCAATATCGTAAGCAGTATCGAACTTCTCGCCTATCAGGCCCATAGTTACCGCACCAACAACCAACAGCAGAGCCGCACTCAAACCCAAATGGTTAAAGTGCAACGCCTTTTTGCGGAAGATTCTCCAGCCGAGCAGCGTAACGACAATTGGCAAGAGCAAGCCGAACACACCAAACGAGCAATCGACAAGCCAATAGCCGATATTGGCACCAACGCTGCTACATATATTCTCGAACGGAACAACCACTCCCGTCAATGCCTCGTCATTGCGCAATGCTGCCAAATCCGACGACCAATGAATGAAGTGTGACAATACAGAAAATATCGATAATATACCCAATATAAGCATAACAAAACCCACCATCCACAACATATTGTCGTTGGATGAAGTAGCCGCCGGTGCCTTTCCTTTGGCCATTGATTTTTTACCACGTTGTGCCATAGACTCTCTCTTATTGTATAGGGCAAAAGCCCCATTAATCAAACAAAATACTTAAACTATTATTCAGCGAAGGCCTTCTCCTGCAGACGCTTGCGATAGCTCTCATCTGCCAATGTAACAAATTCATAAACAGGAGTATGTCCCGACTCCGCACGCAACTCATGCTCGTCTAACAGACTCTCGACACGCTTACCCACAGCCTCGCCCGAATCGATAATCTTCACATTGCGATCGCCAACGACCCTCTCGATAACATCTCGCAAAAATGGGTAATGTGTACATCCAAGAACGATAATATCGGCCCCCTCGGCAATGATTGGTTCGATGACTTCGCGCACCAGCTGCTCGGTTGACTCCTCCTGCTCGGCATTCTGCTCCACCGCCTCGACAAATCCGCGTCCGATGCTCTTTATAACACGAACGCCATCGCCATAGCGTGCCAGCGTCTTTAAGAACTTCTCGCCCGTAAGGCTTCGCTCGGTTGCGATCACCCCCACCACTTTGCTCTGCGTTGTCAAACAAGCGGGCTTTACTGCAGGTTCCAACCCCACAAATGGGACATCCGAGAATTTTGCTCGCAGATACTCAATTGCGGCGGCCGTAGCGGTATTGCACGCTACAACAATCATCTTACAGCCGCGCTCGAGGAGTAGTTTTACGGCATCCTCGGCCAGCACTCTAATTTGCTCCACCGCAAGCGATCCGTAAGGGCAATTTTTGCCATCCCCAAGATATACCAACGACTCATTAGGAAGAACACGGTGTAACTCACGCCACACCGATAATCCTCCAAATCCCGAATCGTAAACACCTATGGGGTTATTATTCATTCTCTCTAATAATTCCTAAAATCACATCAATAAGTTCGGCATCACTACGCTCCGAACAATCTATCGTCCAGCGCGCTTTTGCATAATATGGCTCACGCTCCGCCATATTCTTTGTCATAAACTCGACCAGCTCTTCGTCATTCAAGCCTCGAAGTTTTGGTCGCTTCTGCCTGCCGTGAGGACTTAGTCGCGAAGCAATCTGTTGCGCCGAACGTCGAAGATAGAACGTCTGGCCCACCGAGTTCATATACTCCACATTATCGCGCCATGTTGGTGCTCCGCCGCCCGTCGAGATAATCATATCTCCTTCGGTAGCGGCCAACTCTTCGATTAATGCTCGCTCGGCCTTACGAAAATACTCCTCGCCCTCATAGTGAAAGATATCGGCCACCGAAGCCCCTTCTCGCTTCTCGATCATTGAATCCATATCGACAAAACGATAGGCCGTAGCCTTGGCTATTTTGCGTCCGAGTGTACTCTTACCGCAGCCCATATATCCTATTAGAAATATCTTCATAGGCTTATCTATCACTTCTCGGCATTAAAACAGATTCAATTGCTCGGGATTAAGCACTATGGCTTGCTCCTCCTGCTCTTTGGTAATAGGCTCCTGCACATAATCCGCATCGGAGTGCTCCATCTTGGCCACTACATTCATTGCATCGCCCATATCCATCACATCCATAGCATCCGCCTCCAACTCCATAGTATCGGCATCCTCAACCTCCTCGGGTTCGTCGGGTAATTCCGGCTCGATAAACGAAAGTGTATCGACATCGTATGTTGTAATACGCTTACCCTTTGCACGATGGCTCTTTATGCCGATAAATGAATCGACATCCACCTCGTCGGCAGGACGCGAAGCGTGCGCACCCTTATACGTTACTACCAGCGTTGCACCACTACGATCGGTCAAAGCGATAAATGTCATTGTCGCATCGTCCTCCAGGAATGACTGCATACGCTCGCTTGCCTCCAGCTGGAAACGTTTCATATAGTAGAAACCCTGCTCCTTATCGAAATAGCAAAGGCTATATACCTTACCTGCGACATATCGCTCTACGCGCACCGTCTCATCGGGGAAGTGCTGACCGACGTTAAAGCCTGTAATGTAATACTGATACTTCGAAGTCCAAACAACAATCTTGTCGTCGCCCTTAAACTCTCCGAGCAAAATGCCTCGTCCATCGGTATTCAGACGACGCACATCCTCGTCGTACCAGATATTCTGACCTCCCAGAGTCGAAGTTCCGCGCTCTTTCAGCACTATCTTGTGAATACCGTAACGCGAGAACAAATTACCCTGACTCTGTCGGCCCTTGATTGCGACGGTCGAGAAGTCCAAATCGACGATAACCTTCTTCAGACGCGGACGCGGACGGAAATAGACCTTCAGCACCTCGGCCTCACCATTGGGGTTAACCGACATATAGAGAATTTCACTCTTGGGTGTACCCTTCGTCAGGTCGTACTCCTTATCGCGCGTGATGCTCTTAATGGCGCATCGTTTCATCATAATAGCACCGCCACGACCATCACGATACAGTACGTTATAAATCGTACGCTCGTCGTTACGCTTAAATACGCCTATGTAGTAGATATTCTTATCGAAGAAGGCCTTGTCGCTAACCTTTGTGATTGTATAGCGACCATCCTTCAAAATAACTATCACATCGTCAATATCGCTACAATCGCACACAAACTCGGCATCCTTCATACCCTTACCTATTCCGAAGAATCCCTCGGAACGATCGACATAGAGTTTTGCATTTGTTACGGCCACCTTTGTTGCCTCGATTGTATCAAACTCACGAATCTCGGTCTTACGCTCGCGACCCTTGCCGTACTTATCGCGAATACGCTCGTAGTAAGCGATTGCATAATCGGTCAAGTGAGCCAAATCATACTTCGTTGACTCGATATCCTCCTCGATACGCTTAATCTCGTTATCGTTTTTCTCCTTATCGAAACGCGAAATACGAATGAATTTCAACTCGGTCAATCGCTTCACATCCTCCAAGGTAACCTCTCGGCGCAGCAACTTCTTGAACGGCTCTAGGCCCTTATCGACTGCTGCATAGGCATCCTCGGGCGTACGACGACCCTCGATAAGTTCATAGAGCTTATTCTCGATAAAGATACGCTCCAACGAAGCTGCGTGCCAAGCATCATTCAACTCACCAAGACGAATCTCCAACTCTTGACCCAGCAAAGCACGAGTATGATCGGCCGAGTGACGCAAAATATCCTTCACGCCCATAAAGCAGGGTTTCTCGTCCATAATCACGCAGGCATTGGGCGAGATAGAGACCTCACACGACGTAAATGCGTAGAGTGCATCAATAGTCTTATCCGACGACTCGTCGTTTGCCACATGCACAACAATCTCGACCTTATCGGCTGTCAGGTCATCGACCTTCTTAATCTTAATCTTGCCCTTCTCGTTAGCCTTGATGATTGACTCCTTGATAGACTCCGAGGTTGTAGAGAATGGTATCTCGGTAATTGCCAACGTACGTTTATCAATCTTCGAGATTCTTGCACGCACCTTTACGGCTCCACCTCGCAGACCATCGTTATAACGGCTTGCATCCATCAAACCTCCCGTAGGGAAATCGGGCAGTAGCTGGAAATCCTCACCCTTAAGATGGGCAATACAAGCAGCTATCAACTCATTGAAGTTATGCGGCAAAATCTTCGATGCCAAACCTACGGCAATACCCTCTGTACCCTGCGCCAACAGCAGCGGGAACTTTACGGGCAAAGTCACAGGCTCCTCGTTTCGACCATCATACGAGCGCATCCACTCGGTAGTCTTGTTATTATAGACCACCTCAAGCGCAAACTTCGACAAACGAGCCTCGATATAACGGCCCGCGGCCGCCTCATCACCTGTAAGGATATTACCCCAGTTACCCTGCGTATCAATCAAAAGTCCCTTCTGTCCGAGTTGCACCAAAGCATCCTTGATTGAAGCATCGCCGTGAGGGTGGTATTTCATCACATCACCCACAATACTCTGCACCTTTGTACGCACGCCCTCGGCACAATGGCGCTTCATCGTATGCAAAATACGACGTTGTACGGGTTTCAAACCATCCTCAATATGGGGTACGGCACGCTCCAAGATAACATACGAAGCATAATCCAGAAACCAATTCTGGTACATACCCGTAAGTTTC